>CAJXTM010000739.1 GCA_913061385.1 uncultured Rhodopirellula sp.
TCGGAATCCGAGCGATGAAATCCAACGAGATTTGGCACATTGACACTTCGGTGGTTCGGTTGCTTGACGGCAGCAAAGCCTATCTTCACGCGGTGATCGACAACTACTCCCGCCGCATCCTGTCGTGAAAGGTATCCTCAACATTCAATCCAGTTGCCACAGCGGAGATTCTACTCACTGCGTCGAAGGGAATGGCCAAGTGCAAACCGATTCTACTGGCCGACGGTGGAGTTGAGAACTTCACTGGTGCGGTCGATGAACTGGTCGAAACGGGACTGCTCAATCGAGTGCTCGCGCAAACGGAGATCACGTTTTCCAATTCAATGATCGAGTCGTGGTGGAGAGTTCTGAAGCACCAATGGCTCTTCCTTAACACGCTCGACTCGGTAAAGACCGTCGAGACACTGGTGGGGTTCTACGTCAAAGAACACAACTGTCGTCTGCCACACTCAGCGTTTCGCGGGCAAACGCCAGATGAAATGTACTTCGGTAAAGGAGGCGACATTCCTGAAACACTTGAGGCCTTGCGGCAGAAGGCACGCAAGGAACGGATCGAGACCAATCGGAAGCGAACGTGTCGCGCATGTGAGAGGCCGGTTGCGATCGCAAGCTGAGTCAGAATGCCCCGTTTCCGGCGGCTAAGTTGTGATAGACGCTGCGCGAGTAGTCGCCAAACCGCCAATTCAAGCTCAGCAATCACCTGTTTGAAATGCGTGCCCCCGACTAACTGGGCGAACCGGGGCCCAGTTCAGGCCGCCGCGCGGGAATTCGCGCACAAAACTCCAGAATGTTGTGACTCGTAGCAACGTTACACTCGGCAGCCGAGCGAAATACGGGAGTCAGCGTGATCACACTCTTGCTGGAACACGGGGCAGATTTGAACGCCACGACGGTCGATGGCCTGCTACACTGCCGCCGTTGCTTGGTCCTGACTGCAAGCTCACGTCCCTACTAGCTCTCTCAGGAAAAAGACTAGACTATTGCATTGCCGCTTGATAGCTGGCTCGCCAATTCTTCCTAAACCTTAGTCGCCAAGATCAGCATTTGCAGAGCCTCTTCAATGACAAAATATTTTGCGTTCGGTTCAAACTGCGACCCCTCGGTGATGGAGCAGAAAGGTGTTGAATTCACTGCTCGACAACGAGTTGTTCTCAGAGGGTATCGCCTTCTTTTTAACAAGAAGGCGCTCCGCGAAAATCTGCCGGATTCGATTGGATTTGCGAATATCAATCGGTGTGAGGACGGTATGGTCGAGGGCATCCTGTATCAACTGGTTCTTGGAGCCTTGGAACGACTGGATGAAACCGAACGCTATCCAAATCACTACGATCGCGTTCGCGTCGTAGTGGAAGCAGAATCAGGTACGGAAGAATGCTGGGCCTATCAAGCGCAACCGGCAGTAACTGCTGACGGCCTCGTACCTTCTCGGAACTATTTGAATCACATTCTTGCGGGACGAGAATTTCTTTCGCAGCAATACTTCGAGGCTCTAGATCAATCTCAATCGTACAGTGGCGAATGTGCTTGCTGCGGTCGCAGAAGTGAAGTGCTTTTCGTCAGGGAAGACAACCGTCTTCACACACTTTGTCAATCTTGCCGTGAAGCACGTATCAAGTGGGGAGACTCGATCAATCGTCTACTGACAGTTGCCGAAACGGCTTCGATCATGAACCAGCTTGTGATGAATGGCTCTGGGTTTTCCTCAATTGAGGAATTGCTCTCCGCAGCGAAAGCTAGAAACCTCATTTAGCCGTATCAATTCGCTGGCCATGTCTAACAGAGGCCAATTTCATTCAGAGTTTTCACAGCAAGAGACTATTGATGGCACAGGCTGCTTGGGAAATTGTTTCAGGGGACGGACCTTTGATTGCCGCAGCAATCCATGACGGGCACTCCGTTCGGCCCAACAAGAAACCGCTACTGGCGATTTCGGATGCGGCGAGACTGACTGAGCAGGACCCTTGTACCGGGTTCTGGACGACCATTGCTCCAACCCGTATTGTCGGGAAGCGTTCGCGATTTGAGTTCGACTTGAATCGGCCTCGGGAGAAGGCAGTCTACGTTCACCCTGCTGATTCCTGGGGCTTGAAGGTCTGGCATACGGAACTACCAAGCGAACTGGTCGACGAATCACTTCGACTGTACGATGCGTTTTACACCGAAGTTGAGGAGCTTCTAGAGACTCTGATCGTTCAACATGGACGCATCCTGATTTACGATTTGCACACTTATAATCATCGCCGCAAAGGACCCTATGCAGAGCATGATGATGCTGAATTGAACCCTGAAGTCAATGTTGGCACCGGCACAATGGACAGACAACGCTGGGCAATTGTTGTTGATCGCTTTCTTATGGACCTCCGTGAATATGATTACTTAGGGCGTAAGCTGGACGTGCGGGAAAACGTCAAATTCTTCGGAGGCCATTTTGCCAAGTGGATTCATCAGCGTTTTCCTGAGCAAGTGTGTGTTCTGTCAATCGAGTTCAAAAAGTTTTTTATGGATGAATGGACTGGGGCGGTGGATCAAGTGCAGTCGACAGCCATTAAGTCGGCACTTGCCGCGACCACTGCTGGAGTCTTGTCGGAGTTGAAACGCCTGTGAAAAATACAAAATCCAGCGACCGTGCCATTCCCGGTGATCTCATAGAATCGGTCCGTTTGCGGTTGGATGCGGGGGAGCGAGTTCGCAGAACACTGCCGGGGGGCGGGCGGTTGCATGTTGATCGTTCACTTCCTTTTCTTTGTGTTTACCGAACACCCGCTAATCACGATGACTTGGGCACACAAGAGCTTCTCTTAGGTGAAGCTTCGTTTTTGATTACGTCTGGGGCGGCTGCTGCTCACAAAAGCGTTGCGGCTCTGGTACAGACTGTCGTTGAATCTATGAAGCAGCGATTTAATGCGTTTCTGATCGTCGAAATATGGTCAGCGTCCAGCTCTGACGTTTTCGAAGCTTCAGAGGAGAGTGATCTGGAGCCGACCGAATTGCGGCCTAATTTTACGATTGCTTCGAAGGGACCAAACACTCCCTTGCGCACCGCCGATGCGCTTCGCAAGCAGCTCGAAAAAATCACATATCTGAAACAACGAGCTTCTGTGAGCGTCAACGAAAAAGCTGATGGCCATCCGTTGGCCATGCGGTCGTTATTGACGACGGCATCCTATCGGAAGTTAGGTTGTGAGACGATTGGGCTCCGTGTTCGACCTATTTATCGTTCCCATGATACCGGCGAACTCTATCCGGCTGTTTTGCGTTCATTGAGAAAAGGGATCGGCAAAGCACTCAAGCAAGCATTTTTTGTCTTTGCAAAGACTCGTACCTGTCTCTTATACACATCTGACGCTGCCGAC
>CAJXTM010000740.1 GCA_913061385.1 uncultured Rhodopirellula sp.
ATCAGCCTCGGTCTCGTGGGCTCGGAGATGTGTATAAGAGACAGGTGCAGCACTGTTTGTGGCATGATTGGCTACGTCAAAGATGGTCGTTTATTAAAAGTCGAAGGAAATCCCAGAGACCCCAATAGTCGTGGTTATCTGTGTGCTCGTGGGCAGGCTTCTCTGAATCATCTTTATCATCCTGAGCGTCTCCTTTATCCACTGAAACGCGTGGGCAAACGTGGCGAGGGTAAGTGGAAACGAATCAGCTGGGATGAAGCACTGGACGAAATTGCCGAGAAGCTCAAGGCGGTAAGAGACTCGGGGCATCCCGAAGAGTTTGCACTTCATCAGGGACGGCAACGCAGTAAAGATGCCCTGAAGCGGTTTCTCGATGCCTTTGGCACGCGGACACAACTCTCCCATCGCTCGTTGTGTTCGGGGAATCGACGGGCAGCGAACCTTACCGGCTTGTGGGAAAGTGATTGGGACCTCAATGACGTTGAGCACTCAAAGTACATCCTGAATTTCGGGTCAAATGTTTTTGAAGCACATCAGGGACATGTGCCGTTCGCCAGTCGTGTGCAGCGTGGACGCTTCGAAAATGGTGCAAAACTGGTGACGTTTGATGTGCGGATGTCAAACACCGCTGGTGGTAGTGACGAATGGCATTCACCATTTCCCGGAACCGATGGGGCGATTGCGTTAGCAATGTGCAACGTGATTATTTCTCGGGGCCTGCACGATGAGCAATTCATTGAACGTTGGACCAACGTTAGCGTGGACGAGTTAAGGGAGCATCTCAAGTCGTACACCCCTGATTGGGCAGAGCGAGTAAGTGGTGTGGCTGCTGACAATATCGTGCGGATTGCCACTGAATTTGCGGCTGCTGCTCCTGCCGCGACAACCATTTGTAATCGGGGTAGTTCAGCGCATCTCAATGGATTTTATAACGATCGTGCAATTGGGATGCTCAATGCGTTGGTTGGCAGCGTTGGCAAGAAAGGTGGTTGGTGTTGGTCGCCTTGGGGAGGTTTGGATCCGGTAGTCAAGACACCGCAGATGCCGCCCGGTGCAAAGACGCAAAGTGTCCTGGAAGATCCGCCGGAGTACCCGCTTGCCAATGTGTGGAGACGGATGCGAGTGGGTGAAATTATCTATCTGTACCTGTTGCAGGATCGGGCCAAACTGCAGGCGTACATGACGTACAACCTCGATTCGCCAATGACGTGGCCCGAGGAAAGTATGACCCAGCAGATCTTGACCGATGAAAGTAAGATCGAATTTCACATCTGCATCAATTCCTTCTATAACGAAACGGCTCACTTTGCCGACATCGTGTTGCCGTGGACGACTTTCATGGAGCGTTGGGATCTTGATGCGAGGGCATCGTACAATTTGCGTCCCTATGTCGGTCTGAGAACGCCCATGGTGGAGCCGCTCGGTGAGTCGAGAGACATTCGAGATTTCTTTCCCGAATTGGCGCGGCGAATTGGAGGTGGGATGGAGCAATGGTATCCCGAAAAAGACGTGAAGGAGTACATGGAAAAGTGGGCTTCTGCAGTACCGGAAAATCCACAAACCGGTAAGCAAGGTTTGGACCGTTTGTTGGATGAAGGGGTTTGGGAAGAGGAGCGGGAACCGTTTTACGAGCCCTATAACCAAACCCTGTCCGAACTCGAGATGCAGGATGCGGTTATTGATGATCAGGGAATGATCAGTAAGAAAGGCATTGGCATCGGAATCCTAGTCGATGGGACCCCGCTAAGGGGATTCAAAACGCCTAGTCGAAAGTTTGAAATTCGCAGCGCCTTTGTAAGTAAGATCGGACGCAATGAGGATTGCTCCGAATTGATTGCAGCCAGCGGGATGGTGAAAACTAAGAATCGTCCTGAGAGCCATCTGCCGCACAACCTCGAGATTCAGGATATGCCAATCTGGTTCCAGCCGCGCGAGCTGCAGGATTTGCCAGACGATGAACTGGTCATGACCAGCTTCAAATGGAATGTTCATAATCACGGCAGAACCATGAACCTGAAGTGGTTGGCTGAAATTGTTCATTCCAACCCCGCTTGGCTGAACCCAGAGACCGCAAATCGTTTTGAGTTAAAGAATGGCGATTGGATCGAGATTACATCCTTTTACTCACGTGAACTTGAAAAGGTTTCACCTCATCTAAATCGTACCGATCTTCCTGAGTCCAGCGGACGACGGGTGGTTTCAAGTATGCGAGTGCCTGTCGTGCTCATGGAAGGAATTCATCCTCGCGTGATCGCGATGAGTAACAGTTGCGGGCATACTCAGTACACTTCTGTAGCACAGGCAAGAAAGCAGCCTCTTGATGAATCGCAGTTGGCTGGATGCGATCCGAAAACCTATCAGGATGCTGACTGGCAAAGGAATATGTGGTGGCAGGATGATTCAAAGGGGGATCACACCAAATGGCAACGCAATCGCGGTAATGGATGGAACCAGAATAAGTTGATCCCCATCGCTCCAGACCCTGTGACCGGTCAGCAGGCATTTCATGACACCGTCGTTCGGATCAGGAAAATTGATTGATTCAGAAAGCCGAGATGAGGAATCTGTTGCTAACGTTTATTCCCTACTTGCCCGTTTGTGGATTCAGGAACTTGATGCACCGTTTCTAAAACGCATGGCCGAGGAACCGTTGGTTTCGGCTTTTTCACAGCTTGGATTGACGCAACCCACTGAGTCAGTCGAGCAGTTGGCCATTGAGTATTGTGGGCTTTTTATCGGACCGAAGAATGCACTTTTGCCCATGCAGTCAGTTTGGCAGAAAACCCAATTGGACAGTCAGTCGGCAAGTTCCGTTGCGAAGTTCGCAGAGTTGATTGGTTATGTGTTGCCGGCGCCTGCTCTTTGGGATCATCTGGGGGTGCAACTGGATTTGATGTCCCGGTTTGTATCAGCTAACCATTTTCAAAACGATCAGAATGAAGAAGGTGCTGTTGCTTCCGAGGTAGCAAACGCATTTTTCGATCGGCATTTGAATTGGGCATCTCCGCTGCTGTTGGCAACCTCGCAGAGAGCTTGTTTGCCCGTGTACCGTTCCCTTGCTGAAATCACTCAGCAATTTCTGGCAATGGAACGTGCGACGCGTTCACCGGCATCTTTGTAAATCACGCAACAAGTTAGGCTTGTGGACCAAGCATGCCTGCCCAGAAAGCACTCTTTGCACGTATTACAAACTGTTATCATCTTGCCATGGCGAAACCAACACCTGTACCGACCGATCCTGACGAATTGAAAGAATTGGCGTTGGCGGTGCTGAAAAATGACAAGTTTCCCTATCTGGCCTGTCTCTTATACACATCTGACGCTGCCGACGACTCCTTACGTGTAGAT
>CAJXTM010000741.1 GCA_913061385.1 uncultured Rhodopirellula sp.
CACGTAAGGAGTCGTCGGCAGCGTCAGATGTGTATAAGAGACAGAGGTGCGATGGTCCACCTTCCATCATGAGAAAGATACAGCGTTTTGCACGGGGCGGATGATGTGTTCTGGTTTCGCTTGGCTCGCCGGGTGAGGATTTTTCGTCGGCACTTAGTAACGAGGTCAGAGCAATGGATCCAAGACCAGAACCCATACCGTAAAGGAAATCTCGGCGTGTGGGGGCGGCGTGATAATGCTTCGATGAGTGATTGAGCATGGGCGAGTGAAACAGGGAAATGTTGGTTGAGCGTGCGTCGGTTGTGCGTGAGGTGCTGGTGAGGATCAGTCCAGGTACGCGAACTCGTTTAAGTTCAGAATCACAAGGCACACTTGTGCTAGGCCTCGTGTTCGAGCATCAGTTTGGTGCGGCTGGAGGTCGGGGACATAGGTGTCGTAGGCGGGCATGTTTTCGACGAATGTATATGGTTCACCGGTCTTTTCGGCCATGACAGTTCGCACGGTCTTTGTGGGAAAGGTCTTGACCTTATGGTTCAGATAGGGGTCTGCTGAAATACATGTCTCCCAGTGTTCTAAGCATTGGGTTGCTTCGGAATCTGTGGGTCGGCGGCCCAAGGCACGTTCAAATGCCCTCCGAATGATGTCTGAATCTGAGCCGTGCTGACTCACCAGGTGTTCTGCGAAGGCGAGTGATCTGTCTTGTAGCTCTTCTGCGTTCATCAAGGTTAATGCCTGGGGGGCAACCGTAGATGTTTGCCTGAGTTCACACGATTTGTCGGGACCGGGTTGATTAAAAAGCTCCATGAATGGGTCACGGAGACCCCTTATTTTCTCGGTATAGATTGTTCGACGATTACGCTGCCGCGGGAGTGAGTTTGGTTCGTACACGGATGCAGTGCCACCCATGATTTGTCTTGGTTGCATTGCAACTTCCAAGTTGATGTCGGGTCGACAAGGAACACCACCAACGGAAGGATTCAGCTCCCCGCTGACGGCCAACATGGCGTCTCGGAATTCCTCGGCGGTGAGCCGCCTTGGTACGAAAGCCGCATAAGAGAGGTTGCCCGAGTCTCTTTCTTCGAGCAGATTCGGTTGCGGATGCTGTGAGCTTCTTAGGTAAGCGTTGGAAGTCACGATCAACCGATTCAATTTCTTGACTGACCAACCATTGGCAATGAACCAGTTAGAGAGGTAGTCGAGCAGTTCAGGGTGAGACGGTGGTGTGCCTGTGCTTCCAAAATTGTTTGGGTTGCCCGCGATACCCTTTCCAAAGTGCCATGACCAGATGCGGTTGACCATCACGCGTGCCGTCAGTGGATTGTCATCACGGGTGATCCAGTTGGCTAAAGCAAGACGTCTGGCGCCCCGTGCTCCAGGGAATTTTGCTGCTTGCATCGCTCCAAGCGACTCAGCTGCACTCAACGCCCCCGGCGATACAAGGTCACCCGCTGAGTAGGCGTCACCGTCGATTAGGATGGTGTCAGGTTCAAGGATTCCTTTGCTCCAACGACCCGCAGGGACTTTGAGACGCGAGCTGACCGCCTTGCGCTCAATGGTCGCACCGGTGTAGACAGAAAGTGCGATCGGCTCAGTTGTGTCTAGTTCAAGTTGATGTCGCGAGATGTTCTTTTTAATTCGGGCAAGGGAGTTCTCGTCACCCGCGTCGAGACCATTGTCCCCAACTTGGGCATCACCCGTCTCAGTCACTTTGCGTTGAGCAATGGTTTGTTGTAGCGTATCTCGCTGCTTTGCGTAGGCTGCAATCTTGTTCTGTACCCATTCTTTCGATTTGTCGAAATCTTGTTTGTTCTCGGCAGGCAGAAACGGGGTG
Organism: uncultured Rhodopirellula sp.; assembly: GCA_913061385.1. Classification (GTDB taxonomy): domain Bacteria; phylum Planctomycetota; class Planctomycetia; order Pirellulales; family Pirellulaceae; genus Rubripirellula. The sequence continues at coordinate 1,832 of CAJXTM010000741.1, forward strand.
TTGATCTCCGCAAATTGGGTGGTGGAGAAAACCGCCATCATGCGGTAGTAGTCTCGCGTTGGGATGGGGTCGAATTTGTGATCGTGGCATTTCGCGCACTGAAGCGCGTGTCCAAGAAATGTTTGCCCCACGGAATCCGTGATATCGTCGAGCCACTGTTGTCGTGTGATGCGAAAGACGCTCATTCCTGTTTGTTCCCACGGTCCCATACGTAGAAATCCGGTGGCGATGCGCTGATCGATTGACTCGCCTGATAACTCGTCACCGGCAATTTGCTCGCGAACGAAGTCGGTATACGGTTTGTCGTTATTGAATGCTCGAATCACATAATCCCGGTACCGCCATGCATTGGGACGAGCGTAGTCGTTAGCGAAACCGGCAGTGTCTGCGTACCGGGTCACGTCCAACCAGTGTTGGGCAAAACGCTCTCCATACTGCGGATGGCTCATCAATTCGGTGGCTAAGTGCTCCACCGCGGCGCGAGGGTTGGCTTGATAGGACTGCGAGAATTCCTCGATTGTTGTCCAGTTGGGTTGAGTGTCTGGAGGCAAGCCAGTCAACCCGAAGCTCAGACGCCGCGCTAAATCACGAGGTGTAGCGGCGGGGGCGGCGTCTATTCCCAGTTGTGACAGCTTGCGGTCGATGAACCAGTCAATCGGGTGTGCATCTGTAGGAACCTCGACCGCTTGTCTAGGTTGGTAGGCCCATAGTGCTCCAGATTCGTAACGGCGTTTGGTCCAATCTTCCCCGAGTCCACCTGAGGTTTCAACAATAATCCCTTCGGCGTACTGGTCTTGAATCCGTTGGACTTTTGCGGCGTCTGGCCAAGGCGCACCAAAGTCAATCCACTGCCTGATCCAGTTCGTCTCTTCCTCTGATAAACTTTCCGATTCCTTTGGTGGCATCTCATAGCCCACCTCGGTACGAGTGGCGGCAATGTACAAAAAGCTTTCGCGTCCGGACTCGGGTATTAGCACTGCGGTTCCGTACGACTCGCCGCCCTTGAGTAGTGTCGCGCGAGATCTCATGTCGAGTTGTCCACCGAGATCTTGCGGGTCAGCGCCGTGGCAGGCAATGCATTTTTCCGCGAACAAACGGTGTATTTGAAGTGCAAAAAGTTTGTCACCCTTGGTGATCTCGTCATTTGCGGCGACAGCATCCATGTTCATGCTGGTAACTAGACAGCAAATGACTGCGGCGGCGACATGAATACAGTTACCAAGAGAGAGTAAAGTTAGCAGCCGGAGGCTTGGTCTAAAAATCAAGGTGTTGGTTGGTCCAAAAATCAAGGTGCTGCTTGGTCTTGAGTGATAAGCATTTAGTTTTTGCATGAATGTCATTGTACCTCAATGCGTCTGCGTGGGTAATGCACGATCGCAGATGTGCCTTTGTCAAAGTAGCGTGGGGTATGAACGGGAAGGCTTTGATGCTTGACTGCGATTTTCCGATTTCTGGTGGAATGTGGGACTGGTTCAGCGCTGTCTCTTATACACATCTGACGCTGCCGACG
>CAJXTM010000742.1 GCA_913061385.1 uncultured Rhodopirellula sp.
TACACGTAAGGAGTCGTCGGCAGCGTCAGATGTGTATAAGAGACAGGCTACCCACCGAAGACACCCATAGCATTGCCTACGTCGTCCTTGACCTATCAACGCGGAGCGGACTCACGAATACCCTTGTTGAACTCTGTCGCGAAAAGTGCCCTGATGCAAAGCTGATTGCCTACGGTCCTCACGTTGACGTGAACAAACTGCATGCGGCCAAGACAGCAGGCATCGAAACCGTTCTTTCCAATGGACAATTCAGCAACCAGATGCAGATCATCTTCGATGCTTGACTGACCACGTGGGTGACCACACTCAACAAACCGCTAAACAGCAGCTAGGACATGCCCACCAGAGACGAACCAGAGCTCCCTGCAGGCTACTTCAGAAAACTGGGGTGCGATGCTTTGATCAAACGCTTGCCGGTGTTTCGATCAAAGCCATCTGGCGTCAAACCATCTTCACCCGGAAACTGGTCTTCTGTTTCCTGCTGCCAGTGTTTCAACTGATCACGCAGCAACTGCAGTTGATCTGAAAACTTAGGAAGTGTTGCCAGGTTCACTAAACAGTTCGGGTCTTTTGTGACATCGTAGAGAAATTCCTCAGCCCGAGGTGTCTCAATGCACCCCTGCTGCGAAGGTGTCAAGGCTCCGACTGCGTGCATCTCAAGCATTACCTTGTAAGTTGGACTGTTCACGGCGTCGGCTGGGGGCGTGCCGGCGATTTCGGGAAGCCAATTACGGACGTAACAAAATCCCCGACTATGAACGGCACGCTCATAAGCGCGGTAATCATGCCAATTGTGTTCTGCAAACGCATACTTACGAATTTGCAGACCAGGATCGGAAAGCATCCGCACAAAGCTCTTCCCCTGAAAGCTTGCCAGCGGAGTGAGACCGGCCAACTCCAGAACCGTCGGTGCAATATCAACTGTGCTGACAACATTCTTCGCGACCTGCCCCGCAGCAACCCGATCTGGCCAACGAACGATGAATGGTGTTCGAACTCCAGGAACATGCACTCGTGTCTTGCAATGTGGGAAAGGTCGCCCGTTGTCGCTGATCACAAGCACGAAGGTATTCTTTTCCAATTCCTGTTGTTTGAGTTCCTGCAAAACCATTCCAATATGTTCATCAAAACGACTGACCTCGTCGTAATACAGTGCAAGATCTTCGCGGACGCGTGAGGCATCTGGAAAGAAGGGTGGTACAACGACTTTTGCCGGGTCGTGGGGCGGAGTCACTGCGCCCGGCTTGTATCCACGGTGCGGATCACTGTGGGCAGCCCACAGAAAAAATGGTTGCCCAGCTGGTCGATCTTTCAAAGCCTTGACCCATGCATTTCCCATCGCAGCGGGACTGGAACCTTTGCGATAATCAACTTGGTCCTCGACTGCTTGCCCAAGATGCCACTTGCCGACCGCCGCAGTCCAATAGCCTGCGTCCATGAGCGGCTTGGTCAACATTGTCTGCTCTTTCGGCAATGGCAGATGCAACTCTCCTGCACCGGTGGCGTGAGGATACCGCCCAGTTAACATTGAACAGCGACTAGGACTGCACGATGAGCAAGTCAGGTACGCCCGATCAAATCGCATCCCCTCAGCAGCCAGGCGATCCATATTCGGTGTACGGATGACTGGATTCCCATAAGCTCCACAGTCATCCCACGCCATGTCATCGGCAACAAAGACGACGAAGTTGGGGCGTTCATCACCGAACGAGCGGTTTGAGAGGATCGTTACAAAACAAACGAACACAAAAAGCTGAGAGGCATACATGCGAAACACGAGGCAGAAACTTTCGAAACAGAGTTTGGCTTAGTCAGAGCGGTTTAATCGACACAGACCGCAACATCGCATCACTTTCGACACGCTGGCATCAAAGCTGAGGCCAGCGGTCACGTCTCATTGTGATGAATCACAACGGCCACGGCAATCAACTGATTCCCAGCATCTCAAAATAGCCTGAACCCAACAAATTGCGGGCACCAGCGGGCGGTCAAAGCAAAGGAATATTCAGGCGAGCATCAACAAAAAAACGGCTACGTGTTTCCACGCTGCCGTTTGAATGATCGAAGTGTTTCGAAGCTATCTAGAAAAATCAGCTCGTGGCTACTTGGAGCTGGCGAGTTGCTGTTTCTTTTTCTCTTCGATGATGTCTTCCTGAATGTTGGACGGCACCTGTCGGTAGGTTGCCAATTCCATGGTGAAAGTTCCCTGGCCCTGAGTCAAACTCCGCAGGTCGGTCGCATAACCGAATGTTTCCGCCAGAGGCACCTCAGCCTTAATAACACTGACCCGCTCGATGATATCGTTGCTGGTCATGATGCCACGACGGCGGATCACGTCACCCACAACCGTACCTTGGAAATCTTCCGGGCATTCGATTTCGATATTCATGATTGGCTCGAGCAACTTCGGCCCAGCTTTCTTGAAGTACTCACGGAAACAACCCTGAGCCGCTGTGTAGAAAGCTTTTTCGGAAGAGTCAACTTCGTGGAAGCTTCCATCGTCAAGCGTAATCCTGGTTCCCACCACGGGATACTCTGCAACAGGTCCTTTTCCAAGACTGTCCCGGAACCCTTTTTCAACGGCGGGAATGTACTGCTTTGGAATCCGGCCGCCGACGATATTCTCTTGGAACTCGAAACTGTCTTCGCTGTCTGATTCGATCGGTGAAAGCTTGCCCTTGATATGAGCGAACTGACCGGAACCACCAGACTGTTTCTTGTGCTTGTAATCGTAGCTGATTTCTTTGGTCGGACTCTCGCGATAGCTGACCTTAGGAGCTCCCACTTCGATTTCTACACCGTACTCGCGTCGGATTCGCTCGATGTAAACCTCAAGGTGCAATTCTCCCATCCCACTGATCAGGATTTCGTTGGTTTCTTCGTCAGTGAAAACACGGAAGGTTGGGTCTTCTTTACGGAAACGCTGCAGGGCCTTGCCCATTTTGTCTCCATCGCCCCGACTCTTAGGTGAAACTGCGATCTTGATGACCGGGTCAGGAACGAACATTGTTTCGAGAGTACATGCATCACGTTGGATGCCATAGGTATCACCACTGGCGGAGTCGATCCCCATCACAGCGATAATGTCTCCGGCCGACGCGGAATCGACTTCTTCGCGTTTATCACTGTGCATGCGAACGATGCGGCTGAAACGTTCTTTGCGTCCCGTTCGCTGATTCACATAGGTGCCACCTTTTTCGATGGTTCCCTGATAGATCCGCATGAATGTCAGCTGACCAAACGGGTCATCGACAATTTTGAATGCCATTCCGACGAAGTCGCCACTGGGATCCGGCTGTCTCTTATACACATCTGACGCTGCCGACGACTCCTTAC
>CAJXTM010000743.1 GCA_913061385.1 uncultured Rhodopirellula sp.
CGTCGGCAGCGTCAGATGTGTATAAGAGACAGGCATTGTATTGTGCATGCTCTTTTTGATTGTCATTTTGGAATCGACCGGATGGCGCAAAAAAGACGACTGAACAAACGTTCGAGCCAATCCGGGACCTCGGCGGGAACGAAGCGTCAACAGGAACTGGGTGTGCCGGGCGTGTTGGCACAGAACCATCAGGGCGGGGTTGCGGGTGCTCAAGCTACCGTGCGAACAGACCGAGATTTGATGTCGCGATTGATCGATCCGATGAATGGTGGGATCGGTCTGCTAGCAGGTGCTGTTGTTTATTTGGCTTACTATCCCAGCGATAGTGTTGCTGTGGAGCAGGGTGACGCTCTTTGGTTTGGTTTGCTTGCCATTTCAATTGCGACGGTGAGTTGGGCTGGCTGGTTCTGGCAGCGGAGTGTTCACTCAGGCTCGGTATTCCAGCAGGTTGTTGGCACGATGCCGGTTGTGCAGCAAAATGGCGAAACTGGTGCGGGATTGCCGGCTGGGTCGTCAAGTCGCTTGCCGGATCGTTTGTCGGCAAAGGTATTGGATTGGGTGCCATGGCTTCTGGCGGCATGGATGATGGGTGCGGCTTTCGCGACCTGTCCACCCGGTAATTTGCGAATGGCTACCAATGAGGCCTGGCTATGGGTGGCTGCGGCAGCCATCTTTTCGGCGACACGACTGTTGACTACGCGTTTGGGTACAAGGCGATCCCTGCTGGCGTTGTTTGTTGTTTGTTCGGTGGGGCTATCTGTTCACGGCTTGCATCAATACTTCGTGACTCTGCCGGCGAACAGATTGCTTTTTCAACAGGACCCCGACGCAGTGCTTGCCCTTGCAGGAATCAATGCGCCACCGGGGTCTTCTGAGCGGATGGTGTTTGCTAATCGTTTGATGGATGGCGGACCCACTGCGACGTTTGCTTTGGCGAATTCACTGGCTGCGATGTTGTTGTTCGGTGTGGTTCTGGCTGTTGGGGTTTTGCGTTATCGATTTCGTTTGTTGGGGCGCGCGGGGATTGCGATCTGGATTTCGATCGCACTGTTGTGTGTGGGATGCCTGCTGGCAACACGCAGTCGGTCCGGGACCTTGGCGATGGTGATGTCCGTTGGTTTACTTTGGGTGTCTTCGGGGCGTTTGCGACGATTTCGTTCCAGAACACTGATCGGTGGATTGGGATTGCTGGTGACGATTTCTGCTGGCGCCGCGTTGTTGCTTGGGTTCTTCGGGAATCGTGAGTGGTTTGAGCAGGCACCAGCTTCGTTAGCGTTTCGTTTTCAGTATTGGCGTGCAAGTTGGCAGATGGTGTTGGAGTATCCATGGTTCGGTGTTGGACCTGGTAATTTTCAATCCTTGTACGAACGATTCCGTGAACTGAGTACTACAGAGCAAATTGCTGAGCCACACAACTTGTTCATTGAAACGCTGGCAAGTGGTGGTTTCGTTGCGTTGGGTCTGCTGGTCAGTGTTTTCGGCGCGGGAGCTTTTGTTTGTGTTCGCCGAATGCGTGATGTCGATGTGGTTGAGGCAGGAACGCAGGTGGGAACCGGAGCTGATGCAGGAGGAGACAAGTGGATTGGAGACAAGTGGATTGTTGTTGGCGGAACGCTTGCGTTCATTCTGGTTTGGTTGGTGGGGCTTGCATCGCTGTACCTGCCTGATCTTCAAGCGAGCGTGTTGGTGGTTCCAGCGGTGTTGGCCACGGCGTTTGTGATCTGGCCCTCCATGCGTAGCCTGGGCAGCAAAGAGATCGACTCGATTGTTTTGAATGGTTGCGTTGGAATCGGAATTCATCTGATGGTTGCGGGGGGGTGGACAGTGCCAGGAGTCGCGTTGCTGTTGTGGGTTGGTGGCGGCTCATTGGTGAGGCGTACGGTTGCTGTGACGGCTTTGGACGGAGATAGGAAAAAGGTAAGTAGCTTTGGATATCGTCATGGAAAGTTTTGTGCAGTCCTGATTGCGATTGCTGGTTTGTTGGCCAGCTTGAGCCTGGCAAGTTACTCACTTGAGCCTGTGGAGGCACGGAAGGCTGCCATGGCCAAGGCTGCCGAATTGATGCAAAAGGGCCGGACCGAGCAGGCTCGAAGCGAATTGTTGATTGCTGCTTCTGCCGATCCGTGGTCACCCCAAGCGATGTTGTGGCTTGCGAATCTTGATCTATGGCAATTGATCAATCGCGGTGAGTCGCCCGCGGCGCGTCAATCATTGGATTTAGCATTAGCAGAGGCACTGGAGCGGGCGGGGGAAGATCCGGCCGCCTATCGCTTGGTGGCTGGTCAGAGAATTCATCTTTACCAACTTTACGGGCGGGCAGCCGATTTGGCGGCAGCAACTGAGCTTTTTCTGCAGGTCGCTTCTTGGAGTCCCGCAGACGAGTGGGTGATGGCCCAGATGAGTGTTCTCGAGACTGCACGAGGGAGGCCAGTTCAGGCAGCTCAATACGCAGCCAAAGCGAGGGAATTGGCTGTTTTAGGCGGGAATATTGAGCGGGCACTCTCTCGCCAACTGATTTATGTACCCCAGAATATGGGGCGCACAGCCCAGTCCGGGCCGGTGCGTCGACCCGCTGATCAGTTGCTCGATGAACAGGACTCGGGCCAGTTGCCCGATCAGCGAGTAATTGTCGAACCGATCAAAGACCAGTAGCGTATTACGGAAGTTGTTTCAGCTCGAAGCCGTCTTTTTTGCATAATGATCGTTCCATGACAAAATTTCTTCTGAGTCTCGTTCTCGCCGCTGTTCTCGGAGTGGCTGCCGGCTGGACGCTCAATTACAACAGCTACGGAAAAGTTGTGGGTAGCTTCGGACCTTTTGCGACCGATAGCGATTTTGATGCTGCAGACCTCGTCTCCACCCTGCCTGTGGATCGTGCTGACTCAAGTGCAAAAGCTAAGATGATTACCCCGCAGGTCCACGATTTCGGCATGATGAAGCCGGGAGACGAGGGTGAACATATCTTTCGAATTGAGAATGTCGGTACCGATGATCTGCTTTTGCGACTGGGGGCCACCACGTGTAAATGCACGCTGGGTGATCTTGAGCGAGAGGCCTTGGCACCAGGGCAGAGTACCGAGATTAAGCTCAGCTGGACCGTGAAAGGTGCGGGGGAACCGGAATTCACGCAGTCGGCTCAAGTTCTGACAAACGATCCTGCGAACGTAGCGATTTCATTGGAGATCACAGGACGTGTCGTCAGCGACGTGGATGTCGTTCCAGCAACCTGGAGCTTTGGGGAGGTCGGCACGGGAGAACCACTCGAAATAACCGGCACCATCTATAACCTGTCTCTTATACACATCTCCGAGCCCACGAGACCGAGGCTGATCT
>CAJXTM010000744.1 GCA_913061385.1 uncultured Rhodopirellula sp.
ACAGCCGTGAGAGACATCTCTCCGGGAGCAGAACGAGGGGACTTCGTGGATGCTTTTCGGACGGCTGCTGAGATGCTGACCAATTCGCTTGGTGCCAAACGCCGGATCATACTGCTTAGCGACAGCCAAACCAATCAATGGTCGCTTGATGCTAACGCACCACCCTTCCTGAAAAACATCGAAGTAGATACAGCACACACTGCCGCGACCGACATCGTCAACCTTGCCATTTCTGCCCCGCAGGCTCGGCGAGTGACTCGAGACGGTGAGGCTTGGATAGAGGCAGGTGTCACGGTCTCGCTACAAGGTGAGCATGGTCCACACGATATCGTTTTCCGTGACCGTGGACGAGAGATGGATCGGGTACGGTTAGAACCTGCATCTGACCAGATTGAAACGAACACAGAACAGCAAACGATCGTTGGAGATGCAATCACCTATGGCACAGCCTTCGCTCAGTGGAAAGCTGACCCCACTGAATGGACCGTCGGAGAAATCACTCTTGACGGGGACACTGATGACTTAGCGGGTGACAACCGAGCGTTCTTTTCATTGCCCCCCATCCGCAAGGGGAAAATTGAACTGATTGTCGATTCCATGTTCCTCCGTCGTGCACTGAGTCCTGAGGTCATGTCTAAACGCTGGGACACAAACACCATTAAGGAGGAATCACAGATTGTTCGTGATTCAGATTCAGCACCCGATGTACTCTGTCTTGAGAGCCATCGTCTGCAAGCTCCGGATGTACGTTCAGCGGTCAGAGCTGACCTGAGCGCCGGACGTGGTGTCATTCTGTTCGTCAATAAGATCACGCCGGTGATTTCCGGATTCCTACGGGAAATGGGGATCGAAGCAGAGACATCACAGCAGGCACCCGCTGAACCAGCCACGTTTCGATACGTGTACGCTGAGCACCCGATTTTTGCACCTTTTCGAACTACAGAACTTGGCAACCTTGCCGAGGTCGAGTTCAAAAACTATCGGCGTCTTAAAGTCAAAGATGCTACGTCCCTTGCATTCTCGGCATCTGGAGATCCACTTGTTTTCGAAGCGAATGCGGGGCCAGGGCGATTGATCGTATTTGGCTTTTCGTTTGATCGGAACGACACAAACTGGCCCATCCACCCGACGTTCATTCCCTTCATTGATCAGACACTTCAATATGTCCGGGGCGAATCAAAAACCGAAACATTTTTTCAACCCGGGGAGTCGGTCGTCTGGAATTTACCTGCAGGCACGCAGGCAAAGAAGATCGTCGTTTCTCCACTTGATCCCAGCACGATGGGAATCCGAAAAGGGAGCGATCCGATCATCGCCGACGTCGACGACCGGACAGCAATTTTTTCTCTACCATCGCAACCGGGACACTTCTCAATTCGCTACGACCTCGCAGATTCCACGGGAGCAATTCTTGATGTGAACCCCTCGCCACTGGAGTCTGAACTGGTCTTCGAATCCGAAACAACGGTACTCGACAATTGGCGACGCAACCTCAACGACACCGAGAATCTACCTACGCAAACAAAGAACAACCAGACGAACCGTGCCGCAGCAATCAGTCTCAGCAAAATGGAAGCACTGCAACAGCTCAACTGGTGGTACATCCTAACAGCGGCCATGGCTCTTTTGATCGCGGAAACAATCTGGGGTGTGCATCAGAGAAGTGAGAAATGACTGAATGCCTGAAACAACCAAAACATACGAACACAAGCTTACCGGGTGATCGTCACGGACCCTTTGGATATCCAGCGTGATGCCCCACAGCAATACCGCACTTTGTTTTCGCAGAATCCCCAGTGCAGGGCATTCGTGATTGCAGCCCTTCCCCGATTCCCGACATGAGCTGAACCACTACAATCAAGTTGTTGTTTGCCTCGCCGCTAGCCCAAAGTCAACCCTGTGATACACCATCTGCTGGAAAGACGCATCACCGAAAGAGCTCAATCGAGCAAGTGGGAAGCTGCCATTCAAAGGACAGCGACTCTGCTATCCATGCTATCGGTGCTATTGATCACACTAGGATTACTGGCGCATTTCGCGGTCATCCAAAGCACAAGCCTGTTCATTCTGTTCGCTGTTTGCAGTTGCCTCGGCATAGGATTCGCTTGGATGATCGGCATCGTCATGGTGGTTGAACGCCGACTGGATCGCAATTCACTAGCGGCATCCGTTGAGCAAGAAAACGATGTGCTACTTGATCGCCTCAACACTCTCGTTGAACTCGACCAACGTGTTCAGGGTGATCAGTCAGCAGACATGTACCGCCACGCCATCGAAAAGCAGGCCGCGAACTTGGTTCCCAGCTTAAGACCTGCAAACCCGCTTAAAAAGCGGTCTGTCACTGTCCATGTCGTCGTCATGTTGCTATTGGGACTTCTCGCAATCAACTTTTATCTCTCATCAAGCCCCTTGCGAACGCTTGCTGCGAACGAAAAACAAGCGAATGAAGTGGAACAGGACATTCCGCCTATTGTTATCCCAGATACGGCTCCAATCGCTCCCGCAGAATCAGAAGAAACTCCACCTAGTGCCTGGGGTGAGATCCGCATCAGTGAACCCGGACGCGACCTCCGCATTACGATCCACGAAGATGTGCCGCTACTGATCGAAGCAGCATCCGACCGCCCTCTTTCGAGCATCACACTGAAAACCAAGGTCAATCACTCCGAGGAGATTACACGTCCACTGCCAGAACTTGAGGACCCTCGTTACGCAGTCTTCCAACCCACGCTGCAACCGGAACAACTTGGGCTGAAAGAATGGGATGTAACCCGCTATCACGCAGTAGCAAACGCGATTGACAAAACTCAGTATGGATCGTCGAGTTACTTCGTCGAAATCGTCCCCGGCACGGAAGCACTGAAAGAATTACCCAACACGGGATACAAAAGACTCGAAGAACTGACAGACCTGATCCACCGACAACAGCAAGTTATCCGCAACACTGAAGCACTCACGGACGCGAACGACACCGATCAACACAAAATAATGGACGGTCTTGCTGAATGGGAAAAGACCCTGGCGTCGGCAAGCAGAGCAGTCCAAGAACAACTGTCCACGCAATTGGATCAAGAAACGCTTGGCAAATTCACCTCGTCGATTGAGGCTGCAAGCACGGATTTTTCAGAGGCCGAAACAGCATTGAACGAACGTGCCCAAGCTGAGGCTGAGCAAACCGAAGAATCCGCACTGATGAATCTGGTCGATGCTCGCCATGAACTCGCGAACCTCATCAAGAACAATCCCGAATCATTCGAAGATTCAGCTTTGAATGATCTGGAGGACCTGTCTCTTATACACATCTGACGCTGCCGACGACTCCTTACGTGTAG
>CAJXTM010000745.1 GCA_913061385.1 uncultured Rhodopirellula sp.
AGTCGTCGGCAGCGTCAGATGTGTATAAGAGACAGACCAGGGCTCGACCGATTCGTAGCTGTTAAAATCCTGCCAGAAGAATTTTCGCACGACGTCAAATTTGCTTTACGTTTTACGCGGGAAGCACGGACACTGGCAAAACTGAGTCATCCCAACATCATTTCTGTTTTTGAGTTTGGGAATATCAATGAAACCTACTACTTTCTGATGGAATTCATTGATGGAACAACGCTTCGTGAGATCGTCACTGGCGGACAATTGGCACCAGAACAAGCACTGAGCATCGTGCCACACCTGTGTGATGCCCTGCAGTACGCGCATGACAAGCAGGTGGTCCACCGCGACATCAAACCTGAGAACATTCTCATCTCTTCGGATGGTGTGGTTAAAATTGCTGACTTCGGGCTCTCTCGAATCATGGGTAACGAAACTCAGCAACCCATGCTCACTGGCACTCACCAAATCATGGGCACGCCTCGATACATGGCCCCCGAACAACTGGAACGTTCTCGCGGTGTGGACCACAGAGCCGACATCTATTCACTAGGAGTGGTCTTTTACGAAATGCTAACAGGGGAATTACCCATGGGGTACTTTGCCGCGCCCTCCAAAAAGGTTGAGATTGATGTACGTATTGACGAAGTCGTCCTGCGGACGCTTGAGAAAGAACCTCAACGACGTTACCAAAAAGCGAGCCAGATCAAGTCTGATGTGCAGTCAATCACATCAAGCAAACATCCTGCCCTTGCACGGACTCTCGTTCATGATCCTCAGTCGGGCAGTAAAAACGAGCCAGAGAAATCGCCACAACATCCAACATCAGCACATCCGCCAGCAGAAACTCCACTGGCACAGCAAGAACTTGCAGCCAGACTACTGCTAACACGGCGCGAACTTCTTCAACACGTCGAGCGATCCCTCAAACCACTATTTCGCGGGCAGGTACTACAAATACTCGTTGGCGTTGCGTTGATCGCTCTGGGTGCCTTTTGTTGGGCTCCCAATACACACATTGCGTCTCGCGTCGTGAACGGTGTCATACTGCATATCTACGGTATTTTGGTGGTCGCTCAATCAATTCTCGTTTGCACCCGAATTCAAAAGATTGATTACAGCCGCCCCCTGCCAGAAATCCGAACGAACCTCGACAGTCTGCGTTCCGGTTACCTGCGAGCGGGTGTATTGATTGGGTTCATTTGGTGGCTGATGTGGATTCCTGCGGTCGTTGCGCTGGGTTACGACGAGATCCTAATCTCAAACTCACTGGTCCCATCGCTGATCGTGGGGATATTGGGATTCACCGTCTCACTAAGCCTGTACTGGCTCGCTTTGAGACCAAGCAACCCGTCGGCTGAATCATGGAAAAAGAGATTTTCTGGCAAGAGCATCACTTCTGCATACTTAGCGCTCGACGAAATCGAGAGAACGCGAATCAGCTGACACAGCGAGATCTACAAAGTCAGCCAACCAACCGAATCAGATCCACGAGCCTTCCTTTTAAGCTTCCGGGTTTGGCTCATCGCAAATGCATGCAAGCGGTTCGCAAAGTGTCAAATTGAACCCTCTCGTACCTGTCCCTGCTTGAGCCCCATGCGACAAAGAACGAGATTACCGGGATTTACCGACTCGTTTTGATCCACAGCGGCGGCTCCCTTCTGTGCGTTGAGTTAGCTTTCACTCTTCGGCTTGCCCAGAACGGGCAAGCCATCAATCGCGGTCATTTTTCTCGAGATGACTGAAACATTGCCGTTCAGACTCAGAATGGAATGTCACACGAACAAAAAGATCGAAGCTGACTGACTCCCTACTTCTCTATACTTCAACATCGCCCCGCACTGCCTCAGTTGCCTCAAGCTTTCATTCATAATGATGCTTACCAAATGAACCGTGCTCACGAAAACTGAGTGAGTCTTACCGCGTCCTAATCGACATGCGTTGAAACGCCACATTCACGCGATCGCGAATGGAATCGATAAGAACTTTACAGTCGAAGTCCCTTACAGACATCCGGTATCTCAATCCTGTGTTGTGATTTCATTCAACACGAGAATAGCCTGCAAGATCCCCGCCGCCTGTCCACTTTCATTAAACTGAGACACTCAAAACCCAGATCATGTCCAACAGGAACTAACTGAATAGCAGTGCAACATGTCATTGAATCGACACACCCGCCCCTAGCTGAAAAATTTCGCAAAAAACCCATTAAAGTGTTCAACACCTCAACACGCATGAATTCCCCTCAACCCAAACACGAATGTGAGCTACCCATGACGAGAGTCCTGCACGCAAACCTTATGATTCTAATCGCCGCAGTGTCTCTCTGCCTTGGCTCACCAGTCACAGCTGATGAGTCGGACAAAGCTGACCATCCCTCAACCAGCGCACAGTTCCGTCTAGCATCTTGGTGGTTCACACGCCACGCAGACAAAATTGCAGAGATTGAAGCGGCCAACGACCCCAAAAAGAACCAGAGCATTGAGTTGTTGATGGTTGGCGATTCGATCACCAACAACTTTGACAAGGGCGGCCCCGGTGAAACTGTTTGGAGAGAACACTTTGCCCCACTGAATGCCTTGAACTTGGGCTTCGGCGGTGACCGAACCAATCATGTGCTGTGGCGTCTTGATCACCTTCCGCCGCTAAAAACATCACCCAAAGCTGCGGCGCTCATGATTGGAACTAACAACATCTGCTGGGGAAGCGACAAACCCAAGCAGGCTGCTGATGGAGTTCAAGCAATCGCCGCAAGACTCAACAAGATGTATCCCGAGATGAAGATTCTGGTCCTAGGCGTTTTCCCCCGCCGCCAGAACTTGGATCACCCACATCGAAAACAGATTATCGAATTGAATTCTTATCTGCCCAATCTGCTCGTGGACATTCCCAACGTCACGTACATGGACATCGGGCCGAAATTCCTTGACGACAGCGGATTCTTGTCAAAAGAGATGATGCCTGACACCACGCATCCAAGCGAAAAGGGACACGAAATCTGGGCCAATGCAATCATGCCTTCACTTTTGGAAATGATGGGCAAGTGAAAGAAGAACGCAGCAAAACGGCTTGCTAACGACAGCCTAACATTGAGGATCAGCAACCGTGCAGTGACGTCCTGTCGAACAGAATCAACACGCCGCCGATTCCACGCTGGCAGGGAAATCCCCCACGCTCAGCGTGTCGAAGATCACAATTGCGGCAACTTGAAACGACGTTGCCTACCCAATCCCAAAAGCTGATTACAGCTTTTCGATCTCACCGGGTCGCCAGGTTTTGTCAAACCAGGTCTCGAGCTGTCTCTTATACACATCTCCGAGCCCACGAGACCGAGGCT
>CAJXTM010000746.1 GCA_913061385.1 uncultured Rhodopirellula sp.
GAGATCAGCCTCGGTCTCGTGGGCTCGGAGATGTGTATAAGAGACAGCGATTGAAACCACCAATATAAATTTGATCATCTCGCGCGCTCAATGTGCACTTGGATGTGACGTAGTAATCAGTCGTCATCCAGATTTGATCGCCTGTCTTGGGATCCAGACAAACCGTCAACCCGTTGTTCTTCGCTGGCAGCCCCCGCCGAAGGCGCTGACTTTCAGAATATCCGAAGAACACAGAATAGAAGAGCTTTCCGTTGAGCTCGCAAATCCCACAATCATTTCCACCTCGGCCAAACTCGGCATAGTCCTTCTCCCAAACAACCTTCCCGGTTTCAAGATCCCATGCCCATAAGCGGGGCCGATGATTCTTGGGGTAATACGGATTGTCATTCGAGTAAATCCAGCTCATCACCTCTTCGCCATCACGCTCAATGGGCGTTCCGCGAAAGGTAAAAGGCTTCTCTGTGCCCTGAGCTGCGTATTCACCTGAGCCTGAGGCGTAAATCGCCAAGCCATCAACAACGATGGGCGGAAATTGGCGGCTCCAGCTTGGCGAACCAGTAAAAGGTGCCTCCCAAAGTAATTCCCCCGTCTGAGCATCAAGGCACCGCATCATCGATCGTTTGATCCCCGCCTGCGGAATGATTAATTTGCCATCAACGTACAAGGGTGAAGTGAATGACAAGTAGACGTCAGGCCAATGACGCCTCCACAACATCCGGCCGGTATCCTGCTCGACCGCAATCACCTGGCCCTCAGCTGTATGCATGTAGAGTCGGCCACCGCCACATACTGGCAAATGCTTCACAGTCCCCTCCAGCCGACGCGCCCATCGCATTCGCAATGGTGGCTGCAACCCTTGGTCGTTCGCATTGGTACCGCTGAAATCACCGTAATTCGTATACCAGTCATACTTGGATTCTGAAAACTTTCCTTTCAACGGGCTCCGGATTTGATGAATTTTCAAATCACGCATTGGCAGAGGCTGGCGACCATCAGGGCCAAAAACATAAAGGTAGCCATCCTCGCATGGAACAAAAACCTGGTCGTTCGCTACAGCGACAGCGGCACTAATGGCAGCCCCAAACGCTGTTTTGAATTTTCTCACCTGCCCCTTTTGCAGCGGCACCACATAAAGCGTGCCACTCAGCCCACCGTAAATCGCATGCTGACGCGTCAAGACAGGCGGACAGATGGAAGCCGCCTCACACAGCACTTCCGTTTCTTCCGTTGCAAGTGAGTGACGGCAGAAACCAGCACCCTGTTCTGGCCTGACCCGATACACATCGTCACCCCGAACACTGACAGAAGCAAAGCTCAACAAACCTTGTTGATCAATGGAAGTCTCTGTACCGGGAACCACCTGCGTTGTGAATTCACCGTCAGCCAGTTTCATGATTTCAACGCGGCCAGCGTTGTCTCGACGATGCCATTGCACAAAGACACGCCCATCCTTATCAGCACTTTGACCAAAAGTTGCCGGGTATTCCTTTCCCACGTAATCTGGCACCTCGCCCACATGCTTTAAAACGGCAGCATCACCCCCATCGTCAATAAAAACGGTCCTCCCGCCTGCTGGCATGACAACCGTTTTGCCAATGAGACAAATCTCTCGTGAACAGACAAAGTGATCACGCCATGTTACGCGGTCCCCACGAAAACCCAGCCAATCATCGCCTTTCCAACGATCACCATCAAAACCAATCACTTCCCGCACAAAGTCCCACTCCCAACACGCCTCACCATCTGCTTGCAAACAAAACAACCGTGCACCCAACGTCGCGAAATAAACACGACCATTCCCCGCGACCGGAGCCGCAAACACTGGCTCTCCACAATCAACCCGACGCACAACCTTTCCATCGGCACAATCCAGCACGTAATAAAAACCTGCCATCGTCCCGATGTGCACGAAGCCATCGACCACACAAGGTGCCGCAACATTGTTGCAATTCCCGCTGCCACCCTCAGACCTGAATTGCCAGCGTTTCTGACCCGTAACTGTGTCAATGCATGCCAACACACCTGAACCATCTAAAACGTAAACGTGGGCACCCGAAACCACCGGAGACGCCAAAATCGCGTCGGTCATAGGCACAGTGACCTGAAGCCCCAACGACGAATCAACTGAAAAACTGGAGGCATTTCCGGAACGCAAACCACTACCGAGCAACTGTGGCCAGTCCTCAGCGCTGCCCCGAGACCCCACGACCAGAACGATCAAAACAGCAAAACAACGCCACCAGATATTGCAGACGAAATCATTCGGTTGGAACATTTATCTCTAAACCTTTGCTTTGCGTGAAACATTCTGACCCAAATTGTAACCTGCCAAAGCGGCCTCCACATGCACAAGACACCATCGTCCGAGTCCGACACGAAGCCAAAAGAGACTTTGACACTGCGGTACCCACTGAGCGATGAGGTGTGATCATCGATCACAATCGATTGCTTATGCTTCCAAATATTGATCGAGGCCTTATTCCTGTATTCAATCCGGAGGCGAGATGAGAATGCCAAGACAGATGCCCCCCCACGGCAAGGGCCACAACCAACAGGTTTTACCGCAGTCAGCATTCTCCTTTCGTTAAAAAAGTGAAATGAACTGGCAGCGAAAAACAAAATGTAGTATGCACATAAGATAACAAACGAGTGGAACCGACGGCTCGCCAGTTGCGTATCAAACAAATTGGGTTGATCTACCTCGGTACGTCATAAGGATGCATTCTTGCAAATCTACGTTGGCCGTATCGCACCGATTGCTAATGTCTCGGGGACTTGTCTACTACCACAGCTGCACGAACACGGTTCGAATCGGCACGTTCACTCAACGTGCCGAACAACATGTGAGCATCTCACAGGCTCGCAAGAGGCCCCCAAGAGCAATTCAACCAAGCACTCGCACCACCATCATTCCCACAGCGACGCTGCTCGGCACAAACTCGGACTGTTATTTCTTGAGCACCAATCTTTGATGGGTTTTCAGTTCATTGGTTCAGGCCCAGCCACTGCGGTTCATGACCATGGCCTGCGTGCCATCTGCATCTCACTGTTAGTCAGTAAGATGCAACTGACGCTGATACCTACAAGCGTGGGAACCACCAGCGCCCACTTTTGCACACAGCCAGCTCCCACTTTTGCACACCGGCTGAACAAACCCCTTGCTTGCGAACAGGGCGCACGACAGAGCTATCGCGCGGTCCGCGAACTGTACTTTGATTTTCTTGAGGCATCCCTGCTTCACTCTCGCGGCAACCTCATTGACTTGCAGGTTCTCAGAGCGTCTTGGTATCTCCCTGTCTCTTATACACATCTCCGAGCCCACGAGACCG
>CAJXTM010000747.1 GCA_913061385.1 uncultured Rhodopirellula sp.
GGTCTCGTGGGCTCGGAGATGTGTATAAGAGACAGATCAAGCAGGGAACACCGCCACCTTTCTCGTATTCGCTGCGTACAAGATGGCCAGGTCCCTTGGGTGCGACGAGCAGAGTGTCGATGCCGACAGGTGGCTCGATTTGACCAAAATGAATGTTGAAACCATGAGAGCACATCAGAACATTTCCAGGAGACAGATTGTCCCGGATTTCGCTTCGGAAGATGTCGCCCTGTACTTCATCTGGAAGCAAAATGTTGATCACATCGGCAGTTTTGGTTGCCTCTGCCAGCGACATTGGTTCAAAACCGTGAGAGACGGCCAAGTCGTAGTTCGCTGACCCAGCACGCTGGCCGATCACCACATTGCAACCGCTGTCGCGGAGGTTTTGAGCTTGAGCGTGACCTTGTGAACCATAGCCGAGGATGGCTACGGTTTTACCCTTTAAGTGGGAGAGGTCGGCATCGTTTTCGTAGTAGATCGTAGCAGCCATTTTCTTCTGTACTTTCAAAAAAGGGGGGGGTATTGTTGTGACGCAACCTTTTCAGCCGGATGCCAAAATTGGTTGCTGTTTGATTCGGTTTTGTCTCGTTCGCAGTCAACTGACATTGGTCGCAGTGAATCAACCTTCAGCAACTTTGTTGAAAGAGGATATCGATCCTCACTGACGCAGTTCATGCCTGCTTATTGCTACGTGATGCCATTCTCCATTCAGGAAGCAGCACGAGCATCGGATCGGACGCCCGCTTGTTGGCCGCTGGCGCTGCGTACCATCGCGATTCGCCCGGTTCGGACCAGTTCTGTGATTCCGTAAGGACGCATTCTTTCGATGAAGGCTTGGACTTTGTTTTCACGCCCACTGATTTCGACCATGATCTCTTCAGGCCCAACATCCACGATCTTGCCGCGGAAAATGTCCACCAGTTCCCGGACTTCACTTCGCGTATTACCGGCGGGTGCTTTGATCTTCATCAGCAAAAGGTCACGTTCGACGTAATCCTGGCTGCTGACGTCAACCACTTGAACAACCGTAACAATTTTTTCCAGCTGCTTGCCGACTTGCTCTAGGACTGAGTTGTCACCGACGACAACAAACGTCATTCGCGACAATTGAGCGTCTTCAGTTTCACCGACTGCCAAAGAGTCGATGTTGTAGCCACGCGAGGCGAGCATGCCAGAAATATGAGCAAGGACCCCGGGCACGTTCTGCACAAGTGCTGAGAGAACGTGTCGCTGGACGGTATTAGACATCGAAAAAGCCGAGAATTTGTTGTGGGTGAGTCGGAATAACGGGTTGGCGGAGCAACCGCGTGGTTTCATCATAATTTTAGCGCTTAAATCCAGCAAGGGTATCGATTTGCGACCACATTTTGCTCAACCGCACGATCCGAAAGCTGGCGGTCTGAATCAGGGCCTCGGCTGACGTCCCCAAGTGTAGTGGTTGCAGACGAAATCACGTCCCAAATATGCTTCGTCCGCCCACTTGATCATTCCCAAAGGCTGGGATGTGTGGTCTGAGCTGGACACAGATCGTAAAAAAGAGCGATGCTGATGTTTGGGGTATCATGAACATGGACACGTAAATTAACGTCAATGTTCGGTTGGAACTGCGAGAATGCTGTGATCCTCGACTAAGTTTCCGGGGACTCCTGTATGAAATTTTTAGTCGTGATTACACGTTCTGGTTGATTGCTGCAGTGATCGCTCTCTCTTAAAAATGTTTTGAATGGCATTCCGAATTGAATTACCGGCTTACCGCGGACCGCTCGATCTACTTTTGTATTTGGTGCGCCGCCACGAAGTGAGCATCACCGAGATGTCACTTGCCTCGCTGGTGAATCAATACCTTGAGTACATCGATATTCTGAAAGAGCTGGATCTAGGCGATGTGGGTGAATTTATCGATCTAGCCAGCACTTTGGTCGAGCTCAAAAGCCAGGCCGTGCTGCCAAAAATCGTTGAAGATCACGGGGAAGAAGAAATTGCCGATCCTCAGACCGAGCTGGTCGAACGATTGTTGCAATATAAAGAAATCCGTGATGCGGCGGCAATTCTCGACGAAATGGGGTCAAAGTGGCAGCAACGCTACGAGCGAATGTCGGACGATCTGCCAAGTCGGCGAGTCGATCCGGGAGACCAGCCGTTGGTTGATTTGGAAATCTGGGATTTGGTCAGTGCTTTCGGACGCATCATGCGTGAGGCTGGGGGGCCACCGCAAACAGAGGTGATCTACGATGACACACCGATTCATGTGTACATGCAACAGATTCACCACCGGTTGCATGATTCGGACCGTTTGCCACTGATGGATTTCGTTGAGGGGGGAATTCACAAGTCCTCGCTGATTGGATGGTTTTTGGCGACACTTGAGTTGACTCGACATCATGGGGCCGCGGTCGAGCAGGATGTACACGGTGATATCTTCGTGGTGCGTACCGATGACTATTCAAGTAATCTCAACGTCAACGAAGTCGACAACTACGGCGCTGAAGAGTTCGAAGCCTCCAACATGCCGGGCCGGCCTCGCTGATTTGATTAGTTAGGTTTCGCTTTTTTGTAGAAGCATTTTCGCTTTTTCTGCGATTTTATAGCTCCCCTTAATCAGAATAAATGGCGTCAGCTGGGTTCCTCACGTTTCCTTCATTGGTTTCTTTCAGTAACATTCCGGCCGGAAAACACATCTCTTGTGCTCGAAGTAATCCATGGTCGAAAATGTCCCTTGTCTGAAGCATCAACACGATGGTCTCACCATCGAGGGCTACTCGCGTGCCGCAGTACAGACTTGTTGGCGCGTTAATGAATTGAAACTCTTGTTCGATGTCGGTGTGCAACCATGGGACTTTATGGGTACGCCGACCCTGTTCATTTCACATGCCCATCTCGATCACATTGCCGCATTGCCTGCCTATGTTTCTCGGCGTCGCATGATGAAAATGGAGCCCCCTGTCATCTACCTGCCTGATTCGGCGGTCGATACAGCTTGGGATATGCTTCAGAATTTCAGGAAACTTGATCGCGGTTCGATGCCATGCGAATTGGTTGGACTGTTGCCTGGTGATGAAACGGATCTCAGTCGTGAATATGTTGTCACGGCCCTGCCGACACGCCACACCATTGATTCAGTTGGTTTTGTGGTCCACCATCGGCGTCATAAACTCAAACCAGAGTTTCAGGATTTGAGCGGCCCCGAGATTCGCGATTTGAAGGGCGCGGGAACAGAAGTGACCACCGAAATGCGTATTCCGATTGTTGCGTATACCGGTGATACCCTGTCTCTTATACACATCTGACGCTGCCGACGACTCCTTACGTGTAGA
>CAJXTM010000748.1 GCA_913061385.1 uncultured Rhodopirellula sp.
AACCTTGCAGGAGCGGGCGGAACAACGTCCGGCCGGCTCCTACACGACCAAGTTGATGGAGGGCGGTGCCTCAAAAATCGGTGGCAAAATTCGAGAAGAAGCTGAGGAGCTGATTGAAGCTGCCGGTGAGCTCGGGGATGAGGGACGAGAGCATTTCATCTACGAAGCTGGTGATCTGATTTACCACACCATGGTCCTGTTGGCGTGGCGAGGTGTCGATTTGCAGGAGGTCACCGACGAGCTTGCCCGTCGTGAGGGCACCTCGGGACTGGTTGAAAAAGCAAGTCGGAATGATGGCAGTGACTCTATATCTTCCTCTGAGAGTGAGTGAAAAAGTTGGACTCTGGAAAAAATTTACGGATCGGATTGCCCAGTAAAGGGCGTCTCAGCGACATCGCGGGCGATCTGCTTAAGCAGGCGGGGCTAAGTTTTCGACGGCAAAGTCGGGGGCTTTTCGCGCGTGTCAGTGGCTTGCCTGTCGACCTGATCTTCCTGCGTACCGACGATATCCCAACACTTTGCGCCGAGGGTGCGATTGATATGGGGATCACCGGTAGTGATCTGCTGGAAGAATCAGGTGGCAGTGCCGAAGTACGCATGAGATTGGGCGTCGGAAGATGTCGATTAGCTATCTGTGTTCCTGACGATGCAGATCTTAAGTCTGCCGCTGATCTGGATGGCAAACGCATCGCTACAAGTTTCCCCGCGATCACAAAGCGATACCTCGCCAAACATCAAGCAAGTGCCCATCTTGTGTCCCTGTCAGGGTCAGTTGAAGTGATGATCCAATTGGGTGTCGCTGATGCAATCGTTGATCTGGTTGAAACTGGTAGCACGCTGGCTGCCAATCGACTGCGGGTTTTGGACGAAATTGATTCCTATGAAACCGTATTGATCCAAAATAACCGCTGCCGGGATGCTGATACCGCTGACCGAGTGGTGCGCAGGCTTGAGGGCGTTGTGATCGCAAGGGACTACTCGTTGCTCGAATACAACGTACCGCGAAGCAAGTTGGCAGCCGCTGAAGAAATTACACCCGGGTTTAATTCGCCCACCGTCAACACGCT
This sequence comes from uncultured Rhodopirellula sp., assembly GCA_913061385.1. GTDB lineage: Bacteria > Planctomycetota > Planctomycetia > Pirellulales > Pirellulaceae > Rubripirellula. The sequence continues at coordinate 1,068 of CAJXTM010000748.1, forward strand.
CGAAGACCCAGACTGGTGTAGTATCCGGGTCATGGTCAAACGCGGGGCCGTGATCGATGCCATGGAACGCCTCGAAATTCTTGGGGCTTCTGCTGTCATTGAAACTCCTATTTCCAATTGCCGTCTTTGAAAAATTCTCCAGGAACGTTTGATGTCTGAACAAGCTGAGCTGCCGATCGAAGTCGATGTTGCGACTGTCAACGCGATGCAGCAACGGGACGAGTCATTCGTCCTGCTCGATGTTCGTGAGCAGAATGAGTACGACATCGCAAAAATTGAAGGGAGCATCTTGCTACCCATGAGTGAGTTGCGATTGCGATTGGAGGAACTGGAACCCCACCAGCAAGCACACATCATAGTGCACTGCCACCATGGTGGACGTAGCATGCAGGTGACACACGCCCTGCGGGAAAGGGGTTATGCCAAGGTGCAGAATATGGCAGGCGGAATCGACGCTTGGAGTCTGCAGGTCGATTCGGCAGTGCAACGCTATTAATCCGGCGGGGTTCGTGCCAGAATTGACCGCATGACGCGTCAAGCCAGTTTCTTCTTGGCGACTCAAAGCTGAGCCCGCTCGCAGCATGTCGCTGCATCTGTCCAGCTCAGACCTTGCCGTCGGGCCCAAGTGGCCCGCATCAGATGCGGGCCGAGATGGACCTCAAACTGACGCTAGTTGACTACAGCACTGCGTGACTGGCGGGCTGCGTGACGGTGACACTCATCGGTCGCCGGTTAGCATCTTCGATGATCCACCGAACTGACCTGCGAGCCTAAGGCATTCTATAAATGCCGAAGGATATCATTGGCGAACACGACTACCATTAGCAGCAGCAACGCCAGCACCCCTGCCAAGGTAAGCCTGAATTCGAGTTGCTCATTGGCACGCTTGCCTGCGACAAGTTCATAAATCAGGAACACCATGTGACCGCCATCCAAGGCAGGAATGGGCAGGAAGTTTAAAATGGCCAGATTCATGCTGAGCATGGTCAGGAACATCAATTGTGGTGATATCCCTTTCTCTGCTTCGTTCTTCGCAATGTTGACAATTTCCAATGGTCCGCCCACATGACGTAACTTGATTTTCCCGCGAGGCAGCATCCGCAGAAAACGGATCACATCGTTAAAGCGGCGATAGCCTTCTTTGACACCAAGGGTGAGTGCGGAACCAATTGAGGTTGCTTGTTGGATGGATTCAGTTGGGGTGAATGCAATGCCACGCTCGAACTGATTGCGATTATCGCTACTTACAACGAGTGTTGATTCAATCACTTTGTTGGTAGCTGGGCGGCTGGCGATCACCTTGAGCTGGGTACCTTCAGGCAGCAACTGAATTGTTTCGACCAATGTGTTCAGAGTCGCGATAGGCGTGATTTCCCATCCCTCTCTGAGTTGATCCATGATCAGTTTGAAACGCTCGTCATTCAGCGTTTCGTTGCCAGTCAGTGAACTGACCAGTTGTATCTCATTGATTTCATCACCTGCTTGAAGCAACGTTTCATTCTCGCCCGCTTCAGTGTTTTCCCCGCTGTCGGTTGATCCGATCAGTTTCGAAATGATAGGCAAAGGCTGGTATGCGAAACCGACTGCATTGATTGCAATTTCGCCCGCGATACTTTGATTTGGCGGCAGGGTTTGAGGCGAGGCTGCTGGCGTGATCGCAAGTTCCACGATTTGAGCGTCATCACCTTCGCCTCGCTTGACAGTCACCTTGACTATTTCTTTGGCACCGACCAGGTCGGTGGCCATACCGTAAGCATCGGGCTCAGATACTTCAGCATAACTTTGAATGATGTCGCCGACTTGCATGCCTGCTTTAGCCGCAGGTCCATTCTCGACCAGTGCAATGATGGGACCGATCGCGAACCGGACGCCGAGTGACTTGGAAGGTTGTGGTGGCAATTCAACAGACTGCTCGCTTCCATCAGTACGACGCAAAGTCAATTGAATGGTTTTATTTGGATTCGAATACAGGTAATCAAAGAACGGTGCCCCCGGAACGATCGCCTGTTGATTGATTGTTGTCCCGTCAAAGGCAATGATCGAAGCTCCCGCGTCCTGCTCTGTAAACGTTTGTGACGCGATGGTGCCTAGCAGAGTGAATGGGCTGGCGGCGAGCGTGGGGACATTCGGGATGGCAATCCCGATCATCCTCGCATCCTTCATTTCGGGTCGAGGTTGGGTTACCAGTTCAAAGTCTGTCTCTTATACACATCTCCGAGCCCACGAGACCGAGGCTGATC
>CAJXTM010000749.1 GCA_913061385.1 uncultured Rhodopirellula sp.
CTACACGTAAGGAGTCGTCGGCAGCGTCAGATGTGTATAAGAGACAGGTCTAGCAAGCCGGCAGCGTTGAGCAAAGTTATCCTTTTGGAGGATATGGATCGTTCCCGTAAGAATCACGTTCACGAATCCGGTTATCCCTTCCATGAATTAATACTTCGCTCTTTTGGTTTCTAGCAATGTTGCGCGCGGCGTCAGCAGCTTCGCGTTGAGTAGCGTGATGCGAGGTGTCTTTAGAGTTTCCGGCACCTCTAACCGCCCAACCGTTGTCCCGCTTAACCACATGTTGATTTTTACCAGCCATGAGAAAATCCTCACATTTTGGATACCTGTATAAATTACCAGTTACACACAACATTTGCAACACTTATAAACCAAAACCACCATATATAGTGATTACACCGAAATATCGGCATTCTCGCTATGCAACTGCCGATGACAATTGGGATGCAACAACACCAAATTCTCCAGTGAGTCACAACCGCCTTTGTGCCGCTCGATCACGTGATGGATATTCCACCCGCTTTCTTGCGTTATGTACTGCTTGCACATTGGGCAGCGCTTCTCCTGTCGAAACCAGAGCATCAACACTTTCCCGTTCCCCCGCCCCGAGTCCCTCATCGCTCGCTCTAGGCGCTGCTCAAAGTAGTACTCAAAGGCCGGATCATAGGGATTGGCTTCCGCTTTGATCTTGGTATGTCGTTTGATCGGAGTGTCGTTTGCGTAGAGCAGGCAAGCCCGCTGTCCGCTTGGAGCAACCCCGAAAAACAACCAGCTTCTGGTAGCCGCCGTCATAAAGTACTTGTCTTTAATCCAGCGTTTGCGCCGATTTAAATGCCGACGCTTACACCATTGCCAGAGCATCTTCCAAATGCGGTAATCGACATAATTGAATACCTCCTTAGCGACGATTGGCCGGTGGTAGTTGGCCCAGCCCCGAATCATCGGGTTGAGCTTTTGTACTATCCACCAAGCCGGTGCCGCTTTGTTGGCGTTCAACACATCCCTCACACTGCGCAGAAATGTTTTCACGTTCTTGCGACTAGGCTTTATCAAGCACTTGTCGCCGTACTTGCGCACGTTCTGCCCGAGGAAATCAAAACCCTCCGATATATGTGTGATTACGGTTTTCTCCTCTGACAGAGAGAGCCCACGTTCCGCCATAAAGGCCGCAACGAGAGGCTTAACTTCGCACTCCAGCAACTCTTTCGAGATACCGGTAATGACGAAATCATCCGCGTAACGCACATAGTTGACCTTGGTCTTGTAGCTGGCTTTTGTGTTCTTCTGCCCAAATTGAGCTTCCAACACAGACTCCAAACCATCTAGTACCAAGTTGGCCAACACTGGCGAGATAATGCCACCTTGCGGTGTTCCCGCTGCTGTCGGATTGAATCGACCCGATTCCATAAAACCCGCCTTCAACCATTTGCGGAGTATCGTCCTGTCCATAGGGACATTGGCGATTAGCCACTCATGGTCGATATTGTCAAAACACCCTTTGATGTCCCCCTCCAGCACCCATGATGCTGAGCTTTTGCGGCTTAGATTGACAAAACACTGCTCAATCGCGTCCGCAGTTGCTCGCATCGGGCGAAAACCGTAGGAGTTTCGGTCTGCCGTTGTTTCCGACACAGGTTCCAAAGCCAGCAGATGAAGCGCTTGCATAGCCCTGTCAGTCATCGTCGGAATCCCCAAAGGGCGGCGTTTGCCGTTAGCCTTCGGGATATACACCCGGCGTAGCGGTTTGGGCTTGTAACCCTTTCGCGTCAGCCGGTGCACAGCATTCCACTTACCATCAGGTGTATCCCATTTTTCGCCATCAACACCGGGCGTATTCTTGCCCCGGTTTTCAGTGACCCGCTTAACAGCCAACGCTTTGGCTGCGAACGAGCGAACCAGCATGCGTTGTAAGGTTTTCACCTTACGCCATTGCTGATTCTTGGCTGCCTTTGCGATCCTGACCTGTAGTCCCCTCACCCTTCTATGACAGGTTTCCCAGTCAATTGAATGCCAGCCTTCGGCAGGGTGGGAGGATGCAGGTGTTAATGGATTAACACGCATCTTGCTTTCCTCCAGATTGCACAACGTGCCACCTGGTGGAGTGGAGACCAGCCCCCACAGGGGAAGATAGTCTTCACCCCAGCAGGGACAGATTGTTCAGTTGATCGACAGGCACAGAGACCCATCGAATTTGGTATAGAGAACTTTACAAACAGTTACGCAAGTAAAGACCAGGCAGAAGTCTGCACCGTTTCCGGTCGGAGCAAAGTCCGAACTCCTATCCCTTTGATTACAAAAGGGCCTTCGCTTTTTCTGCCATCCTTTAACCGCATTCCCATCGGCGACCCTTGCGGGTTCACTTGCCTCAAATTTCGAGGCGGGCTTACGGTCTTACCGAGTTCCATTTCAGTGACAGAGGTGGTTTAGGTTCGACGTATTCGCCGGTAGCTGTATTGGTCAGCGTGCCCCCAGATGTAAAAAGGGCAACCAAGCTACACACCATTTTGGTTGAAGCCTGTCAGTGACTTAGGCTCCGCGCGGTTGACGGCGTTTATCAGTCGTTCACGTATGTTAACCATGCCACCTAGCCTAGCACCTCACCCGCATGTCACTAGCAGGATCTGCTATCCCCCCTCACGAGGGGATAGCACCGGCGAACCGGGGTTACATTGTCAGGAAGCTTCGCACCATACCCATTAAGGTATCGCACTATCCCTAGGCTACTGTTGGCTGCACAACAGGTCTGCTCCTCATGTGCCCATGAGTCAGACAATCACTGAAACAGCTTCAGTCGCTGTGTTGGTTTTGTCTCAATGAGACATGTACACCGCTTCTCAGGCGAGAAACTGTGGACGAGTTGAGGACTTCTCAATCAGAGATCGAGTAGTTAGTTGAGGATAAGCCACGCATAAGGTGCCGTCAGCTAGATATAAAGAAACCGTCGAACTTCGCAGTATAGAACCTGCAAATCCCGTTGGTAGAGGTACACCGCGTAGAGTAATGAACTCATTGGGTGATGTTGTTGAGATTGGACAGACAATCCGTAGATCGCCGCGTGTATTTCGCTGTCCGGGAGACACGCTTATAAATACGTCGAAGTGCCCTTCGACGCTTGCACCGTACTAGACCAAGATGCGGGAGTCAACACGAAGGTTGACTCCCGAGCACTACATCATGGTTAGTGGTGCGTGATACTGCCCCAAATGAGGCAGTATCGTTACCTACCCCTTATCGGAGTAGGTCAACACAGCACGACTCCTGTCTCTTATACACATCTGACGCTGCCGACGACTCCTTACGTGTAGAT
>CAJXTM010000750.1 GCA_913061385.1 uncultured Rhodopirellula sp.
GAGATCAGCCTCGGTCTCGTGGGCTCGGAGATGTGTATAAGAGACAGGCTTTCATTTTGAGTGGGTTTTTCAGTCGGAAAATAGCTGCGTGGTCACGGTCGACATGCCGTCCCTCATACACCGCCCAGCCGGTGCTGGCGTTGCCATCGAATGAATTCGTGACGGCATGTGATCCCTGCTCGAACGTTGCTTCGGCAGATTTGATTTCGAGGGCAGTTGCTGATGTTGAATCGCTATCCAAAACGTGGATTTCAATCTCAGTCAACACAAAGTTTCCGCTGTCAGAATAGGACAGACTATTGCGTGGGAATGACGCGTGTCGCAGTGCATCAATTCGCAGTGCTGTGACTTGCCTCGTTGGTGACTCAGCCACGATGGTATAGGTGTCTTTGTCAGGAGCGGGGCCGGTGGTTAGCACCGACTGATCTGGCAGGATCGAAAGCACAGATCCAGTAGCTTCCAACTTGGACGGTTTGACGGCTTGCCAGTGCGGTTGGGCCGACAGTTTGACCTGCTCGTTTTTTTCCCACTTTTCCTGGTCCGCTGACAACTTCTCGGTGAGCGTTGTGACTTCTTGGTCAACTTGCTTTAACTGGGTTGAAAGCGACTCAAGTTGTTTGGTTTGTTGGGCAGTGGGAATCGCAAGGTTGGGAGCGGTTTGGGGATCTCCACCTCCCCCGGTGACGGGTGTTTGGTTGAAAAGGCCAAAGAACTTGTAGTAGTCCTGATTGCTGAGCGGGTCATACTTATGATCATGGCATCGACAACAATTCAGCGTTAAGCCAAGCCAGACTGTGCCGACTGTTTCGGACATGTCCATCACATATTCGATTCGATTTTCTTCAGCGATCCGTCCGCCTTCACCATTGATCATGTGATTTCGCGAGAAGCCAGTGGCCAATTTCTGTTCCAGCGTTGCGTTGGGCAGTAAGTCACCGGCAATCTGCCAAGTTGTGAACTGGTCATACGGCAAGTTTTTGTTGAAGGCATCCACGACCCAGTCGCGCCACGGCCACATGGTGCGTTCTCGGTCCCCTTGGTAGCCGTTCGTGTCGGCATACCTGCTGGCGTCCAACCAATTCCAGGCCATCCGCTGGCCATAGGCGTGTGAGTTGAGCAGTCTGTCGACAAGCTTCTCGTATGCATCAGGCGAGGTATCATTGATAAAGTCATCCACCGCTTGGGGACTGGGCGGAAGACCCGTGAGGTCCAGAGAAAGCCTTCGGATCAGGGTCAGTCGGGATGCCTCTGGCGAACCGACCAAGTTGTGCTGTTGCAGTTTTTGGCGGACGAAATGGTCGATCGGATTCCTGAGTGGTGGGTCAGTGCCGTTTTGATTCAACGATGCAGCGGTTGGAATGTCAGGCATGTTCAAGGGGCGAAATGCCCAGTGCTTTTGCCATGTGGCACCTTCGTCAATCCACTGGCGTACAAGCTGGACCTGGTCGGCTTTGAGCGAGCGGTTTGATGCGGGTGGTGGCATCACCACGTCCGGATCCTCAGAGATCAACCTGCGTATCAACTCACTGTTAACACTGGATCCTTTCTCGATGACGGACTCAATTCCCTCCTCTGTATCTAATCGCAAATCTGCTTCGCGAGTTGATTCGTCGGGTCCGTGACAAAAGACGCAGTTCTCAGAGATGATCGATCGAATGTCCCGAGCGAAATCGACTTTCGTGTCAGATTCGGTTAACGGCTCAATCGCGTCTGCTGGTCGGAAATCGACCAGCAGAAAGAGCATTAGGATGCCGAGTGCGGGGACGAATTGCCCGGTGGGGTAGGATTCATAGCGGTGCATGCCTCTATGTTAGCCAAGAATCAATCCTTGCTGTGTAGTTTGTTAATGCCTGTCCTGTGTTTTGGCAAGGATTTCACCTCGTTGAAATGAGCAAGTTGCGAAACAAATGCTCTGTTTTCTGAAACATTGAGTTGTTGCCGTTGCCCACACGCACGTCGCTGCATTTCATGTTGGTGAAATTGCCAGTAATCCGAGGTTTCATCACCGTCCATTGTGGAAAGTGATATTGCTTTCGAGTTGATTTCGCTATCCTCTTTTACTGAGGGTCCTTTTGTAAAAAAATTGTTTTTTTTAAATCCTCGGCAGTTCGGGGCGGACGCTTTGATGTCAGGAAGAGCGATGAACGCAACGCTGCAGCAACGAAATGAGGATTTGCGTCGATTGCAGGGCAAGCTCCCTGGCCGTGTCCCGTACGACAATGTGCGGCCAATCAATGTGCCGGCTCGGTGCGATGGGAAATCACTGTTTGAATGCTTGAGATTGGTTTATCCACAAGTCAGCGAAACCCAGTGGCTGTTGTGGTTCTCGGAGGGGCATATTCTCTTCGGTGATGAACCTGCCAATCCTGATGTGCGAGTGCGAGGTGGGCAGCAATTTCGGCATCTGTTTCCAAACACCACTGAACCTGATGTGGATGCGGCCGTTCAGATTGTGACTGAAGAACCAACGTTCATCGTGGTGCACAAACCAGCTCCTTTGCCTGTTCACCCCTGTGGTCGGTTCAACCTCAATACACTGACTTCACTGCTGGCAAGGGTTTATCCGCAGGAAGAATTGAGGCTGGTTCATCGCTTGGATGCCAACACCACGGGATTGATGGTGCTGGCGCGAACTCGACAGGTGGCGACCGATTTGCGACAACAGTTTGAGTTGAATCAGGTTCAGAAGCAGTATCTGGTCTGTTGCGTTGGTCATCAGTCTGACGATGAATTTGTCTGTGATGAACGTATCGCCAAAGAAGCGGTCACGGGAGGGACGCGTGAGTTACGTCATGATGGTCAGGAATCACGCACTCGTTTTCGAGTTCTTGAGCGGTTTGCAGATGGCAGATCTCTGCTGCATGCTTTTCCCGAGACCGGACGCACGAACCAGATTCGTGTGCATTTGTGGGGGAGAGGTACGCCTGTCCTCGGTGACCCTACCTATCTTGAAGCTGGGCAGCGCGTTGCCAATCAGACCCTGGCAATGGCAGATCCACCGATGTGTTTGCACGCTCAGCGTCTGTCGTTCAGGCACCCGGAAACTGGGGACACGATTCACTTTCAGGCCAGTGATCCCGGTTGGGTTGGCGAGTGTGAATCGTCCTCGTCATTTCAGTGACACGAATCCGAAAGCAAAATGACTGCCCAATGCAATACAGGAGTCTGTGGCAGTAACCGTTTCGTGTTGATGCCGCTAATGTTCAACGAATCATGGGTCGAAAATCTAGCATGCGAGTGGAAGGGAGAAACGTTTCGGTCTGGCAGGACCCGCGGTAAGGGGCAGGGTTCAAGAA
>CAJXTM010000751.1 GCA_913061385.1 uncultured Rhodopirellula sp.
GGCGAATGGGATGACACGAAGGCAAAAAACATCCGCTGGTTCTCGAGCCTCGGAAGCCAAACTTACGGAAACCCAGTGATCGCCAGTGGCCAGGTCTACGTGGGCACCAACAACGGTGCAGGTCATCTCAAACGATTCCCATCAAAAGTGGATCTCGGGTGCCTCCTTGCCTTCGACGAAGCGACTGGCGACTTCAAATGGCAGCACAGTAGCGAAAAACTGATCACCGGTCGTGTTCACGACTGGCCACTTCAGGGTATTTGCTGCTCGCCATTGGTCGAGGGAAATCGCCTTTGGTTCGTGACCAGTCGTGGCGAAGTACGCTGCCTTGATACCGAAGGCTTTTACGATGACGAAGATGATGGGCCAGTCAAAGACGAAATGGTCTCATTGGCGGCAATCATGAATGCCGGTCCATCAGCTGAGGCATTTGAACTGGCCCTAGCTGGCTTGGCCGAGGGAAAACTAACTGATGCCGCAAAGGCAGCATTAGCAGCATCTGGAGCCGAAGTGGAAGGCGATGTCAAAGTTGAAACGGTCACAGAAGGAAAGTCATGGAAGGCGAGCGGCAAGTTCAATGGAGTAGAACGAGAACTGACTATCAAGCAGATCGGACCCCGAATCAAATTCTTCAAGAAACTCGGCACCTCCGATAAACGGGACGCAGATGTCATCTGGGTCTACAACATGATGGGTCCCGAAATGGGAATCAGCCAGCACAACATGTGCTCGTGCAGCGTGACCAGCTATGGTGACCTACTCTTCGTCAACACTGGCAATGGCTTGGACGAGTCGCACCTCAACCTGCCTGCCCCGGATGCTCCCAGTTTCATTTGCATGAACAAGAACACAGGTGAAGTCCTGTGGACTGACAGTGCACCTGCAAAGAACATCCTGCACGGCCAGTGGTCGAGCCCAACAGTGGGAACTTTCAAAGGCGTACCACAGGCACTATTTGCTGGTGGTGACGGCATTCTGTACAGCTTCCGAGCCAGCGAAGGTCAGGATGGCAAACCTGAATTGCTGTGGAAATTCGACTGTAACCCTAAGACCAGTAAATGGGTTCTTGGCGGTGAAGGAACTCGAAACAATCTGATCGCCACTCCTGTTGTTTATGATGGTCTAGTTTACATCGCTGTCGGCCAAGACCCAGAACATGGAGAAGGTGAAGGTCACCTTTGGTGCATCGACCCGAACATGCGAGGTGACATTTCGCCCACGCTAGCGATGAAACTCGGTGACGATGGAAAAAGAACTCCCATTCCGCATCGTCGTATCCAAGCCGTCGAACCGGAAAATGGCGAAGTCGAAGTTGACAATCCAAACTCCGGTGTAGTCTGGCACTACAGCATGCTAGACACCAATGGTGATCAGGAAATTGACTTCGAAGAAGAAATGCACCGCTCAATCGGAACTTGTGCCATCAAAGACGATGTTCTGTATGTCGCTGACTTCTCCGGACTGGTTCATTGCCTTAATGCAAAGGGTACGAAAGACGGAAAACCAATCGTCCACTTCACCTATGACATGCTTGCCCAAAGTTGGGGAAGCCCACTGATTGCTGATGGACACGTCTTCATTGGTGATGAAGATGGAGACGTTGCTATTTTCGAATTCGGAAAGGATAACGTTGAACCCATCGATGAAATCAACATGGGCAGCAGCGTTTACAGCACACCCGTGGGTGCCAATGACTCGATTTTCATCAGCACCAAAGACAAACTCTTCTCAATCGGAAAGTAAAGACTGAGTTTACAGTCGATCATCTCTGCACACCCGACAACCCTTTGGGACTGATCAAGTTGCCAAAGGGTTGTTCCGATTTCTTTGAAATACACCATGCCAAAAACTCTCTTGGACTGCGGTAATTGTGGTCCCGATTTTCATGCAATCAGACAAATGGTCTCGAATCACTTTGGAGCTTCCGTTGTCCAATCACATGGAGTCGAGGACACACTTGAACTGCTTCGCAACCAATCAGTAGATCTTGTTACTGTTAATCGCAAACTCGATCGGGACTACACCGATGGCCTTGATGTGGCTGTTGCGATCAAATCAGATCCTGAATTGGGCTCCGTTCCTGTAATGCTGGTCACTAACTACGACGAGCATCAGGAAACCGCAATGGCGGCCGGATGTGTCAGGGGCTTTGGCAAGCTTGCCATTAAGGACCCTGAGACTCAGCATCTTCTGACGCCGTTCCTGGGAACTGAAAGAGAGTAACGCAGTGGGTTGAGCCCTTATCCGATAACACGCGTTCGTAACCACCAGATCGCAGATCGCTATTGAAGGTCGTTCCTGGCGCTGGTGGCCTTCTCTTGAAGTTATAGGAGGGTAGGATGGAGGCGTACTCGAGCACAGAAAGAGTCGATGAACGGTAAGTATCGAAAACTTCTCGCAGCCAAAATCCACCGAGCCACGGTCACTGCCGCGGACGTTGACTATGAGGGAAGTGTAACCATTCCACCTGAACTACTTGAAGCGGCGTGCATTCACCCCTACGAGTCGATTCACGTCTGGAATACAACGCGGGGTACGCGACTTGAAACCTATGCCATTTCGGGACTGAAGGGTTCCAATGACATTTGCGCTAATGGGGCTGCTGCTCACTTGGTTCGCCCTGGTGACCAAGTCATTTTGGCTGCCTACACGATGGTGGCAGAGGAAGAGGTCCAATCACACCGGCCCAAATTGATTTTCGTGAATGAGGCAAATCGAGTCGTTCGCTCGGGGCCAGAAGTACCGGGACCGCAGCGACGTAACGCGGCGAAAGGCTATTGAAGCACGTGCAAGGATTCGGAATCGTTATTGTTGCCATCCTGATAGGCTTGGTCGCGGGCCTCCTGCTGGGGACTCAACCCAGCGTGAATGGGCAATTGGTTAAGCATCTCGAACACCCCCTACAAGCCTCCCTCATTTCGTTTGCCAGCGGCACACTCATTATTTTGGTGCTATCGGTGGTGACCGGTTCATTTCCGCCAGTTTTTACGTCACCGCCGCGAGACTTCCCGTGGTGGATCTGGTGTGGAGGCCTGATTGGCGTAGTTTTAGTGACCAGTTCGCTGATTTTAGTCCCCCGAGTGGGGTCTTTACCTTGGTTCGCTGCAGTCATGACCGGCCAAACAGTCGCCGCACTGCTATTGGATCATTTTGGATTATTGGGTAATTCACGTGCCGAGGCCTCCCCGCTAAGACTGCTTGGGGTTGGCCTTTTAATCGCCGGGGTGCTGGTGATCTGTCTCTTATACACATCTGACGCTGCCGACGACTCCTTACGTGTAGA
>CAJXTM010000752.1 GCA_913061385.1 uncultured Rhodopirellula sp.
GATCAGAACTTGTGACACGTACGTCCCTGCAGTCCTTGATCGATGAAAAAAATGTGATGACGCAGAGGCGGATTCGTATGGAAGCTGCGAAGGCGTTAGTGCAAGCAAATTTGGAAAAAGCAGAGCTGAGCTTGGCAAGAACAGAAATGGTTGCACCATTCGATGCAGTCGTTGTTGAGCAACGCGCCGAGAAAGATAGTTATGTGCAGCCGGGGAACCCCATCGTTGTTCTGCAGGAAACGACAAGCTTGGATGTGGCTTGTAAATTGCAGATGGATGAGATGAACTGGTTGTGGCAAGGGAACGCTCAACGGGAGGATCAACAGGCCCATGACTTTCCCAAAACGCCGGCAACCGTCGTTTTTGAACTGGCCGGCACTCAGTTTTTCTGGGACGCAATTGTTGATCGGTACGATGGAGCGGGGGTCGATAATCAGACTCGTATGATCTCATGCCGGGTGCACGTTCCGGAACCGGCGAAGGTCAGGGCGTTGCCGTCGCAAAAACAGAAAGAGACAGTCGCAGAAGTGGTTGGAAAAAATCGCGTATTGGCCGACGCGCAGCTCATCATTTCCAGAGATTCCGCGGGGCTGGTGAAGGGCATGCCAACTTTAATGACGGGCATGTTTGTCAAGGTGCATATTCATACAAAGCCACCCGTCAGCTTATTGCGCATTCCGCAGGCAGCAGTTCAGCCAGAGGAGAAAGTGTGGGTGGTTGACGGTAACGTTTTAATGAAAAAATCCGTCACGATTGCCTACTCGACTGATGATTATGCAGTGGTACTTGAGCAGCCTAATGGCTTGAAATTCGGGGATTCGATCATTGTTTCACCGCTCGCTCAGCCGTCGGTTGGAATGAGTGTCATTCCAATGGCTGGGCCTGAAACCGCTACTGATACTAGTGGGCCGACAGTTGATCGTGCAACTGAGACCGGCGGTGGCGCATGATTAAGCATATCGTTCGCATTGCCATTCGTAATCACTCGGCTTTAAACCTCTGCATGGTCGCGATCATGTTGGTAGGGGCGATGTGTCTCAATGCGATGCACCGGGAGTCGTTCCCCGAGTTTGAGCTCGATCGGATCATGGTCATGGTCCCGTATCCTGGTGCTGCCCCTCAGGAGACCGAGGAAGGAATTGGACAGAAGATCGAAGAGGCGGTGCGATCGATTGAGGGAATCAAAAAAGTGACGACGGTAGCGCAGGAGGGATCCTGTACCGTGTTGTTGGAGCTCATTCCGGGGGGAAGGTCGCCTGACCGTGTTTTGGATGAGGTGCGGTCAGGGGTCGAGCGAATCCCAAGTTTTCCGTTGGAAGCAGAAGATCCTCAGGTCACGTTGGTCACTAATCGACGGCCCTCGATACGAGTCGGCCTGATTGCACCTGATTCCGCTCTGCGTTTGCCTGACGGTGAACTGGCAATGAGTGCCCAATTAGAGCTGAGGGTGGTCGCCGAGCGAGTGCGAGACGATTTGTTGGCACTGCCAGCTGTTGCACAAGTTGATTATCTAGCCGCTCGCGATTATCAGATTGATATTGAGATCCCCGAGGAAGCATTGCGGTCACATGGGCTGACATTGAAACAAGCTGCTGACATCATTCGTCGGGAGAATCGTGAATTACCGGCGGGCGCGATTCGAGGTCAATCTCAGGAAGTCTTGCTGCGGGGCAATAATCGACGAACTAGAGGAGATGATATCGGGGAGTTGCCGCTCGTGACCGATCCGAGTGGCGCAGTCTTGACGGTTGCTGACCTTGGAAAAGTTCGTGATGAGTTTGCGGATTCCACTGCGTTCAATGTAATCAATGGCAAACCCGCGTTGGCACTGTCGGTGATTCGCAGTACCACGCAAGACCTGTTTGTGATGATTGATGGAGTACAAGCTTATGTTCAGGACGCTCCGATACCGGCTGGTTACGAGCTGATGACTTGGAGTGATGAGTCAGTTGAGGTACGGGGGCGTTTGGATTTATTGTTGGAGAACGGAGCCCAGGGGCTGCTGATTGTATTTACTCTGTTGTTGCTCTTTTTGGACCCTAAGTTGGCGTTTTGGGTTGCTGTCGGCATTCCATTTGCAATCCTTGCCTCGGGGATTTTCCTGTACCTGACAGGGCAGACGCTCAACTTGATTTCCATGTTCGCTTTTGTGATGGCGTTGGGAATTGTGGTTGATGACGCAATTGTGGTGGGTGAAAATGTTTATGCGCACCGGCAAATGGGAAAACCGATCAAACAGGCAGCAATCGATGGCACGGCCGAGGTCATTCCATCCGTCACCACAGCGGTGCTTACGACCGTAGTGATGTTCGCCCCCTTGCTCTTCGTCAGCGGGACGATGGGAAAATTTACGGCGGTGATGCCCGCTGCAATAATAGCAATTCTTTTGGTTTCATTGCTGGAGTGTCTGACGATTCTTCCCTGTCACCTTGCGCATCGGAATACGCGTTTCTTTCAGACCATTTCTGTTGTGTTCTATGTGTTTCGACCACTGTTGTGGATTGCACAGAGACTGAATGAATTTGCGACCGGGATGTTGCATCGATTTACCGAAGGAATTTACACCCCCAGTTTGGCGTGGTGTTTGAAGAATCGTTCCGTAGCTATTTCGATCAGCTTCGCGGCTTTGTTGGTCACCGCAGGATTGTATCGCTCGGGCATTATTCAACTCAGTTTCTTTCCGCGAGTAGATGGCAACACACTCAACGCGGAGGTCACGTTTCCTGATGGAACACCGGAGAGTGTCACCGTCGAAGCAACGCAAAAAATTGAGGACGCTTTCTGGCAGGTTGCGGATACGTTTGAGAAGCAGGGCAGACCGATTGCCAAGACGTCGTTTCGAGTTGTGGGCGCGAGCGTCGCTGGCGGCGGACCTGGCGGTTCACCAATGCCGTCTGCAAGTGGCGGGCACAAAGGGAGTGTCGAGATCGAATTGATCAACTCCGAAAGTCGGGGCGTTCACAGTCGTGAGATCGTTGCGATGTGGCGCGAGCGGATACCGGCAATTCCTGGAACAGAGGAGCTCACGCTTGGGACTCGATCGTTCGGTCCAGGTGGGACACCGATTGAATTCAAAGTGCTGGGGGCGTCCGAAAATGTGGATGAGCTTGAACGCGCGGTTGAAGAGTGCAAGGTGCAGCTCGCGAGTTACAACGGCGTTTACGACATCAAGGATGATTCTGTACCGGGGAAACTTGAGTATCGATTCCGAATCAAGCCTGAAGCATTCGGGATGGGAGTGAGGACGGCTGATCTCGCTGAGACAGTACGGGCGGCGTATTAC
>CAJXTM010000753.1 GCA_913061385.1 uncultured Rhodopirellula sp.
CTACACGTAAGGAGTCGTCGGCAGCGTCAGATGTGTATAAGAGACAGATTTCGGATTAGAAGAACCGGACAAGTTGCAGTGGCCACTGGCGTGGTGAACTGAAGCAAAAAAGAACGCGATGCCAAAAATGCCAAGGACAGATAAGTCGTCGATCAGCCAACGTTAATCCTGACACATGAATGAAAGGCTAGCGAGTTGGAAACAGCATCGGCAAGGGGAGAAACCGCTTGTTTTTGAATGAATCAAACAGTTTACCGTTCCAGCCAGCCTGATTTATTTGATTGACCGGACGAATGCCATGGTGTTCGCAGCCCCGACAGAAATTAACAAAAGCAAAATCGCATCTGCCGTGTCGGGGCATTTCCGCGGACCAAACAAAAGATCAAACGAGGTGATTTGCAGCAAACCACGGTAAATCATAGTTGGAGATCCGGAACGTCAGCGTTTCTAGCCAATTTACAACACCGCAGCCACACCCTCCATTCGGGTGGCAACCGAACCAGTCACCGCAACCGAACCAGTCACCGCAGCGGGACGGTATAAAGCCTGCGAAAACGTTTAGGACTGACAACACCATGCTTCAGCATCCGGCTACCTAGTAGGCTCGGTGATTCTCCTTGCTCGGCCTCGACCAGAGCATCATCCACTGCGAGCACGTATGGCTCGAGATGTTGCTGCTGCGCTTGCGTGCGGGCAGAACGAAGCAACTCTTTGCATTGACTCATGACCTGCTTGCTGCCGCCGCGGTGCCCGAGGTGCAAAAGCATCAAGCCCTCGTAAAAGTCAGCCAACATCAATGCAAAGGGAATACGCTCACGACGCATCTGTGCCGCCAACGATCGAATGCGTTTGAGCCAAACATCATCTTTAGCTTCTGCGTACTGGTGAATTGCCAGCAGCGTTCCAACCGTCAATGCTGAAACCCTCGCAAATTGCGGTGTCGCACGTGGAAATTCTCGCAACTGACGATTCAGTTGCTGATAGACTTGCCACCCTTCAGAAAATCTTTGTTCGTAAATGCACTCCTGAATCCGTGCCAGACAATCAAAGACAGTAAAAAGATTGCAGGCATTGGAATCAGAAGCAAAATCATTGCACCGTTTCTGTAATTGGGAAACATCATCGATTCGGTCCCGCCCCAACCATGCTCCTCGCCCAAATCCGCCGATCAACAGCGCAAGTTGAAACAAATCACTTCGCCTCAACCCGTCATCCAACATTCTCCCGGTGATCTCGAACATCTCCGTCCAATTCCCCAAAAACCAGCTGGACCAGACGTCCAACCACAACATGTGGGCTTCTTCAAATCCACTCACCCCAAGCAGATTTTGAAATTCCTGAAAACTCTTTCGAGACGGATGCACGACGTGACACCATCGGCAAGAGAGTGCATGTGAATATGCAACCGCGGACCACCATGCTGCTGAGACGCTTTGACTTCTGAGCTGTTCGACCTCTGGCCGGATCAATGCCAGATTTGTCTCCGCTTCATCACGTATTTCCCCATACTCATGGCAATTGAAAACGAATTCAATAATCAGAGCATCGATCTCTTCAATCCTGCTGCCATACTTTTTGGCAAGTCGCGAACTGGCGATGCACAATTCATAGGCATAAACATGATCAAAGAAAGTCATGGGACGAATGAGCGTCATGCACATGTGCAAACACTGTCGTTCTAACTTGGTCGATTTTTTCAGATCAGAATTGTGGCCTGATAGATCGATATGCCTCAGGGGTTGTATTTTGGTTCTGCGAGGCAACACGCTGCGCATGGATTCGAATAGAGATTTTATCTCGAGTGCAATCGTGCGGCCCATCCCCCTGAGTCTGGAGACGAGCCTGTTTCCGGAATTGTTGGGAACAGGCGCACCCAACATTTCTGCCAATTCATGCAATTGATCATAAATGGTATCCAAACGACCACATCTGAGCAGCAAACTGGTCGCCATCAACCGACACTCAATCGATTCATCATTGTCGACCATTGTCGATAATTCTTGATAATACAAGGACGCCTCGACAGGCAGAGTAGCAGCGACGTAACAGCGTGAAGCTTTGCGTAGGAAGACCACTTTCTCTGAATCATCAACGTGAGCGATGACTCGCCCGTACCATCTTCCGGCCTCTGTCATTGCAAGTCGCCGCTCGGCATCCTGAGCTGCTGCAATCGCATGGGTCACAGCCAGAGCCGGTTTGTCCGCCGCAAATAAGTGCCCGGCAATACGGGCAGACAAAGATCCTGCATCCCTCCGACCCATCAGCAATGCAGCCCAGGCCTGATGCGCAAACTGCACGTCTTGCTGAGGAAGCGTCGCAATCAACTCGGCCGCAACCCGGTCATGAAAGATGGTGATGCACTCGCCACCGGTGGCTTCGTCGATCACAAGGCCCTGTTGCGATAATTCAGAAATGGCAACGTCCACTGTCTCGCCCTGACGGGTCAGTTTCCCCAGCTGTTGCGTAGAAACATAACCGCCTGACGTCACGACATAAGCCAAAACACCACGAGCCTCGTCACTGAGGCGATCCGCACGTTCTTTCCAGAGGCGATCGAGACTCGGTAGTACTGTCACCTCATTACCGGCTAAATTCGCTACCGCTCCTCCATGTCGGCATTCGTCAGTCAACTGCTGCAATCGAAAGGGACTTCCCTGTGCCGACAACGCCAATTCATTGAGCATGTCATCGCTAATATCAAGATCCCAGCGATCTGCAGCCCGCTTGATCATCGCAAGTGAATCATCAAGAGTCAGAGGGGTCAGATTGAGTGTATGAGTCGCAAGTGTTCGTTGTGGATCACTCTCTTCGAGAGAAGCGGTAATGATTCCCAATCCGGCATCTCCCACCGCAGACTGCAACTGATCCAGCAGATTTAAGGTGTCACGATCGATCCATTGGGAATCATCAATCACAAGGAAAAGTGGGCCCACCATGCGCAACTGTTCGGTCAAACGGGTAGCTGCAATGAGTTTGTCCATGCCTACCGGAGGGGCATCATTCATCACGGTTCGCATGTTGGATTTCAACACGTTTCCGAGCACAGGAAATATACCCTTCAGCAATTCCACGCTGACGGGGTCCAGCATCATTACTTCTCGATCATCCAGCATGTATCGATTAGCAACAGCATCGCAGATCTGGTCAAAAGCCTGCAGTGGGTGGTCTTCTCGCAATCGGCCTCGAGCTCGAAAGACCTGCCCCCAATTTTTTCCTTCGATGTATTCAACGACCTCATTGAGCAGGCGTGTCTTGCCAATGCCGGCTGCACCAGTGATGTGG
>CAJXTM010000754.1 GCA_913061385.1 uncultured Rhodopirellula sp.
CTGGAATCTACACACGACTGGAATCTACACACGACTGGAATCTACACACGACTGGAATCTACACACGACTGGGGCCTACACACGACGCTCTAAACATTACATACGTTACCTTCCTTCGATCGCCACAGACCGCATAGCAACCTTAGAACCGCTATCAGTGTGCACACGGGTTGATGCCCACGACCGACAGGCAGCCCACAGCTCTCCCTTCCTCTGTGATGTGAACACGACTGAGACAGCAACCAGCTACACCTCGCTCGCCTCTAACCACATCAAGTCATTTCACTTGTCAGATTTTCACGCTTCCACCGCCTCTGTGGCGATGTGGTTGTGCCACGCTCACATCCGTAACGCCTAACGTCGAGTCGACGAATCATTCCCGCTGAATACAAAAAGAATGGCGGGCAAAATCACCAAATCACCTACAAAAGCGGTTAACAGGATGATGCAGCCTAACAGTGAGAACATCTGTATTCCCGGCATGGGACTTATCAGCATGGCGGCAAATCCACTTACCAAGATGGCGGTCGTGATCGCGAGAGCGGGCCCCACCTGAATAATCGTCTCGCGAATTGCCGACCCATGGTCTGGTTCACCATCGATCCCTAATTCATCATCGCCGTCCGAGCTTGCAATGTTCATTCTGGCCACCAGCTGTCGGTACCGCATCATCACGTGAATGGTGTCATCAACGGCAAGCCCCAGACACAGCGAAAAGGTGAGTGCCGAAGTGATCTGCAGCGGGTACCCAAGCAGCACCAGTCCCGCTGCTGTCACTAGAAGTGGTAAGGCATTGGGAAGGATGCTGATCAAACCCAGACGAAGCGATCTGAAGGCGAATGTCAACACGACAAAGATGATCGCGCTGGCGACCGCCAGGCTCATCCCAAGATCACCGATGAATGAACGCATATTACGCGCCGCGGCAACGACAGTTCCCGTGACATGAATGGAGTAAGCGGGATGGCGTTTTTCAATTTCTGCGATTCGGGATTCGAGAGGCTTCAAATGGTGTTCGAGAGTCGCCGCTCCCTTATTGGGTACCTGAGCACTGACCACTAATCGACGCTTTTCATCATTGACAAGTCGGATCAACTGTTGCCCGGCAAGCCGCTTCGCTTGCCGGTATCGCGCATCCATTTTTTTGATCGGTATTGTCTCCAAAACGTTCAACACCGAGAACGGCCCACTAATGCCTTCGGTTTGCAGCACAGCCTGGTGCACTTCCCCGGCAACTCGCAGAGTCTCGGCGTCAGATAGCTTTCGATTCCCAGGCCACTGCACGATGATATGCGCACGCAGAGCTCCCCCCATGACTTCATCGGCACGCTGAAGTGCTAAGGTTGCATCTGAATTTCGAGGCAGGGTTTCTGTCCAGATGATATCAGGCACTTGACGGAATGCTGGGACAACCAGAATCAATGAGAAAGCGATACCAAACGCAGCAAGCAGTTTTGCATGCCTCAACGGAAAGCGTGCAATCCAGTGGGTCCACACTGAAGTTGGCAATTCCCGTCTAGCATTTCGTACGGCAAGCTTCCGAGGACTGATATTCCGGATCAAGACGGGCAACACCAACAAGTCAGCCAACAATGCAAACGATGAGCCCAGCGCGGCACAAAGGCCAAACTGCTGTACGCTTTGTGTCTGAGACACCAACAAAGATCCAAAGCCAATCACCGTGGTCAAGGAGGTCAAGAGGCAGGCTGGTCCCGTCCGGCACAACATCTGGATGATCGCTTGATCCCGCGTCTTACCGATTGCCAACTGTCGCTTGGTTTCCAACAGCAGATGCACGGCATCACTCAAGCCAATGACCATGACGAGTGTGGGAATGACGGTTCCCAAGGCCCCTATTTGCTGACCGGCCCATCCCATCGCTCCCAGGGTCCATAACACCCCCAATGCGGGAGCGGCACAGCAGATCAAAACGGGCCAGAAGCCTCGAAACAGCATCAATGCAACGAGAGCAGAAACTAGTGTTGCAAACAGCGATCCGGTCACCATCGATGACCGCAACGATTCCAGGGTTTCGGCACGAATCACAAGATGCCCAGCCAGCAACGGTTTGCACCCTGTTTGTGCTTCGTACGCCTGGCTTACATTCCTGACATCTGCCACGGCAGCAGAAAGCGTTGAGAGCGGCAAAGATTGGCCGGCAACACGAGCGACAAAGACGAGCATGCTGCCGTCCTGCGAGACCAATTGGTTTTTTCCAATCGGATGCTGTGTGACTTGATTCTTTAGTTTCGCAACATCGAATCGGGGGTGCAGATACCTCGGAACAATCAGCGTCCCGGTACGTCGATCACGCAGGTCAAAAAGACTGCCGACTCTCACGATCTGAGGTAACTCGTTCAACTGGTCACGATACTGACGCAGTTTTTCCAAGCTGTCTGGCTGGAAGAGTGAGTCACCCTCCAACACGATTACGATTTCGTTATCTTCGTGGCCGAAGTCGTCGTAAAGTTGCTGCAACTGCTGTGAGGTCGCATTGTCCGACATGAACACGTCGTTAGGAGAGACGTCGAAGGAGAGTCGCAGCACCCCAACCAACGCGAACAGCGATCCGACGACGATCAAGCACGAGATAAGTTTCCAGCTGTCTAGCAAGATCCGCGAAACGACATACATGATCGCGGCTTCCTTCAAGTGGCACGAACTCTATTCAACAACGAGGTCATCCGCATCGCCAAAAACCCACGTGATGGTTACTGGCGGCGTGAGAACAGTGCTGCCAACGCCTTGGTTGGCATGAACACCGTCCACCCGAAATACCCATCCGTCATTTCCGCTGGCTGACTGCTCGCCGATCCCATCAACAAAAGCAGTGACTCCAGAACCACGAATCGAAATCGGGATCTGCGTGACCGATCGCATAACCTCTTCGAGGGTAGTTCCCTGCTGCACATCTGCAATCTCGAAGGTGGCAGGAGAGTCAGATCCCTGAATCTCGAGGGTCACCGTGCCAGATTCAACCGCAGGCTCGTTACCAGCCTGCGTTCCGGCACCGGGATCAGATACCCCGGAGTCACACCCAACCATGATTAACAGCGACGACAATAACAAACCAGCAAACATTTTCACTATAAGACTCCCTATCAGCAGGCGACAGCGCATTAAAAACGACCGGCCTTGGGGCCGGTCGTGCATTCAATCTGGAAAGTCCTTGTTTAGCGACGGGTCTTCTTGACCTTGGCGCCACCCTGCCGGACCTTGAATTTTGGGCTGTCTCTTATACACATCTCCGAGCCCACGAGACCGAGGCTGATCTC
>CAJXTM010000755.1 GCA_913061385.1 uncultured Rhodopirellula sp.
CTACACGTAAGGAGTCGTCGGCAGCGTCAGATGTGTATAAGAGACAGGTTTACCTCAGAAAACAAAGATTGTGCTGTTGGCACCCATGGTACGTGGTCGTCGGGGTGTGCATCGTGAAGTTTTTGAAGAGATCAGGAAATCCGGCCTGATTCGAGTGAGGGTTGATGGGGAGACTCATCTGCTCGAAGATGTTCCGCCGCTGGCGCCAAAGAAAAATCACACAATTGAGGCCGTGGTCGATCGGCTTGTGATACGTGAGGGCGTAGAGCTTCGGTTGGGAGAATCGCTTGACTTGGCTTTGAAACTCGGTTCGGGGCTGTCCACCGTGCTCGTACAGGATAAGGGTAGCACTAAGGAAGATAGATGGAACGAAACGATCTACAGCACGGCCATGGCGTGTGTCGAATGCAATGCAAGTTTTGAGGAGATCGAACCTCGCACGTTCAGTTTTAATAGCCCCTATGGGGCATGCGATGATTGCGATGGATTGGGGGTTGTTGGAGACGAGGCTGACATTTGCGCGACTTGTAACGGCGCTAGATTGCGATCTGAAGCGCTCGCGGTCACGATCGCTGGGCTTCCAATCCACAAGCTAACGTCCATGCCGTTAGATGAATCCATTTTGTGGTTCCGGAAAGTTGAGTCCAGCCTGTCTGCACTTCACAAAGCGGTTGCCTCACCGATCACGCGAGAAGTGATACGACGATTGGAGTTTCTGATACAAGTGGGTGTTCCCTATTTGACGCTTCATCGGCAGGCCGACACCTTGAGTGGGGGTGAGCTGCAACGTGTTCGACTGGCGACCAGCATAGGAAGCGGATTGGTCGGTGTGTGTTACGTCCTGGATGAACCATCCATTGGTCTGCATCCCGCGGATCATGATCGGTTACTTGATTGTCTTCGTGAATTGCAAACGCAGGGGAACACGGTGGTGGTCGTTGAGCATGATGAAGCAACCATGCGGGCGGCAGATTTCTTGGTCGATATTGGACCTCAAGCCGGCAAGGATGGAGGCAAAATTATCAGCCAAGGCACGCCATCGGAAGTCATGCAGGATGGTGATAGTTTGACCGGGAAATATCTGAAAGGGACTTTGCGAGTTACCGAACCGGGGACACGCAGGAAAGCAAAGCGTGGGCATGAGTTGGTCATCAAGAATGTGACCACACACAACCTGAAAAACGTGACCGCAACTTTTCCGTTGGGTCTTTTGATTGGGGTCAGTGGTGTGTCGGGAAGTGGGAAGAGTTCACTGGTGAACGATACGCTTTACCCTGCGTTGGCAAAGAAACTGGGATTGGTCGTTAATCGCCCCGGTCCTTTTCGTGGCCTCACCGGTGGAACGTTGATTGACAAACTGATCCCGATTGACCAGACAGCAATCGGGCGCAGTGCGCGTAGCTGTCCAGCAACCTATTCCGGTGCGTTGGACGAGATACGTAAGTTGTTTGCGGCTACGAAGGAGTCGAAGACCCGCGGTTTCTCGGCCAGTCGGTTCAGCTTTAATTCTGCCGCCGGGCGTTGTGAGCTGTGCAAAGGGCATGGGGTGGAGAAAATAGAGATGAACTTTCTCAGTGATCTTCACGTTCCCTGCACGAGGTGCGGTGGTAAGCGTTTCAATCGTCAAACACTACAGGTGCGGTTTAAGGATGCAAACGTAGCCGATGTGCTAGGCATGTCGATCGATCAGGCAGCTGGCTTTTTCGAGAACGTGAGCAAGTTGTCGCGTTTGCTCAAGTCCCTGCAGGATGTTGGACTTGGGTATTTGCATTTGGGTCAATCGAGTACCACGCTTAGCGGCGGTGAAGCACAACGAATCAAACTTGGGACTGAATTGGCACGCACATCCACCGGTAAAACTCTCTACCTGCTGGACGAACCGACCACCGGGTTACACTTCGCTGATGTTCAACGACTTGCGAATGTGTTGCAGCGGTTGGTTGAGGCGGGTAACACAGTGCTCGTGATTGAACATAACTTTGATTTGTTGGCGGCTTGTGATTGGATGATTGATCTTGGTCCTACCGGTGGTAAAGAGGGGGGACAGATCCTCGCAGAGGGAACACCTGAGCAGATTGCAGCCCTCTCAGGGAATGCAACAGGAAGGTACTTGCGGCAGTCGCTCGCTGAGCGTGTGATCTCCGACTAACTCATCGTGATGTGGTAGTAGAAAAACTCATCTGCCCTATGCAAGTGCTTTGAGTGGCCTTGACGGGTTCTGCTAACTCCGCTGGTTTGGCTTTTGGGAGCGTTTTTTGTCGCGTACCCCCGCTGTGTGAAGAAATGTTTATCGGTGATGCGTCGCCGTGTTAGGTCGTCAACGTGATGCAGGGTTCTCGATTTTAATGGTGTGAACCGTTACTCTTGTTGGGCCACTTAGACTTGTTGCAACCATGGTGTATTGAACGTGCTTGACCGCCTCGATCGAATTGTTCGGCCTATCGCTGTCCCCAATCTGACAATGTTTATCATTGCGGGGCAGGTGTTGATGTTTTTAGCGTCTCTGAGCGATAACACGCTGCCTGGGCGGGCAATGCTCGTCTGGGATCTTGTTCTAACAGGAGAGGTTTGGCGGTTGCTCACGTTTTTCTTTGTGCCACCCACGAATGACGTGATTTTCCTGATTTTTGCGTATCTCATCTTTTACACGATGGGGACAGCGCTGGAACGTTATTGGGGGGTTGTTCGCTACAATGCGTTCCTGTTCTTGGGAGCAGCATTAACCATCGCAGCCGCCGGGGTTGTTCATGATCAGCCGTTCTCGGGGAGGTTTCTTCAAGGAACCGTCTTCTTGGCGTTCGCGACAATCAATCCCGAATTTGAGTTGCGTTTGTTCTTTTTCCTTCCCGTCAAGGTTAAGTGGTTGGCGCTGTTGCAGGTGGCGGGTTATCTGTTGGCAATGTTGGCGGGATGGTCAGTCGCATTGATGGTTCTGGCGTCCGTAGGGAACTACTTGGTGTTCTTTGGGGGGGGCTTGGTAAGCCGTGTCCGCAATTCTGCTCGTAGAGCTAAGTGGGAGCGACAGCAACTGGATACGGCTGCGGCTCCCAGGCATACCTGCAAAACCTGCGGTGTGAACAGCAATGTTGATCCGAAAATGGACTTTCGTTACTGCTCTCAATGTCATGGGGAGCATGCTTACTGTACAGCTCATCTTCGTGACCACCAGCATGTGACCGAATAGACTGTGAGGGGCGACGCTTTGGTTGCACTGTCCTGTGGCACTGTCCTGTGGCACTGTCCTGTGGCACTGTCCTGTGGCACTGTCCTGTGG
>CAJXTM010000756.1 GCA_913061385.1 uncultured Rhodopirellula sp.
CTACACGTAAGGAGTCGTCGGCAGCGTCAGATGTGTATAAGAGACAGGATCCTGTACCACGCCGAGCCAACCAGTCAAAACCTGATGGTCGCAACACTGGCACGGGAGGCTCCACAGTACCACCAGCCGGCACCAGAACTCGTTGATCATCTCCCTGAATGCTCCACTCAGTTTTGAGTACTGGCGCAAACAGAACGGGTAACATCAGCTCTGGCCGGGATTCGTTAACAGCGGGTTTCCCTAAACGCAAACGCACTTCCACTGGAATACTGGGATCAATTCCACCAGGCAGCGGAATGAGTGTTTCATCTCCTGAACGCCGTGCAGTCACCGGACTACCATCTACTGACACTTCCCACAATCGCACTGGCGCCCCCGGAATTTTTATCCTGAGCGATCGTTCTCCACGAGACTTAACGTAGTAAAGCACTTCTGTGACTAATTCCCCGTCACGTGACACATGACTTTCAGCCTCTGAAAACTCGATTACCTGACTGACAGTGGTGCCAGGCTGAAACCACTTCACGTCCAATTGGAGGTTAAAAGGTCGCGCGGTGTACTGCCAAGTCCCAAGCGGCGGCGCCGTGCTTAGCAACCTGAACTCTGCGGGTAGTTCCAACGGATCGAGCACAAGCATCCCATCCGATATGGATACTGTCTCGCTTTCGACTTGCATGGGACTGACAATTTGAATGTATCCACGTTCTCCCTGAACACCCAATGGAGCGACTTGCCCCGGGGAAAACGTCCCATCATCATCGCTCGGTTTTTCCTCGAACGTCACCAGCAGCGTGTAGGGTCCCATTACCGGTTGGTGAAGAGACACGATCAAAGTGTCCCCGTCTCGTCGCGAATCTTGAACATTCTGTCCATCGACCACTTCGTTCTTCAGACTCTCAGGAAACGTGATCCGCAGTTCCGAAATGGGGGCTCCCGTGATGAAGTAGTTGATCAATGCACTTCCATAAATGGTTTCCTGACTTAGTGAATAGAGGTGAAACACGTCGCTTTGAATGCTACGATCGAGCAGTTCAATTTTCATCGTCGCTGACCAATCTGGTTCCCGAATTCTGAATGCCTGTTG
Organism: uncultured Rhodopirellula sp.; assembly: GCA_913061385.1. Lineage (GTDB taxonomy): Bacteria > Planctomycetota > Planctomycetia > Pirellulales > Pirellulaceae > Rubripirellula. Next base: position 1,085 of record CAJXTM010000756.1, read on the forward strand.
CAAGTTGGCAGTTGGCTTGGGAAAGTAGGAAAGTGGTTTTTCGACAAGCAGATCAGTTGCTCCGACTGCAAGCCGAAATCCCGGAGCACCAATGATGCCGATGTCGCCCCGGACTGCTTTGGCCTCGGTGTGTTCGATCCGAGGCAATTTCCAATCGCCAGCAGCAGCCGGCTCGCTTTTCTCAAGATGCAAACTGATCAGTTGGCGACCGGAGACATCATTGGCAAAAATTGTTTTCAAATTACGAAGACCATCTACAACCTCACTGGCAGTCAGGTAGTCTGCAACACTTGCCCCCGTCACTGAGACCACGGAATAATCCGATGGAACACTAAAATTCCACTCGCGGATAGGTGCTTCACGAATATCCAGTTCAATGTCAGCCCTAATCACACGATCAGTCTCTGCCAATTGATACAGCAGCAATTCTGAAACACTGACTTCGGGCTGAATTCGATCAGCCGCAACCGTGAATGCGTGGGATGCTGCAGGGAATCGATAGACATACACTTGGCGTGCCTGAATTGCTTTGCCGGGAAACTGGTCAGGAGACAACTGCGTCAATCCAGAAAGCCCCGTCGGTTCCAGCCTGACCGACCCCAAATTCGCCAGTCTCAGAAACCCAGAATGACGAATCGTCCCAACCGGTTCCAGTCGCAAACCCTCCATTCGCACGGGGAACGCGCCCAATGGCGTTTGGCTGCGAATGCTCACCTGAGCCGTATCAGTAATGGGTTGACTGAGCGTCACATCCAATAGTCGCTCCCCGTCATTTTCACTGACCTGCCAGGCCACGATGTTATCGCCATTCACGTCCAAGATTTCACCGGGCCCCCTCAGAATCATGCTGAGTGAACCCAATTCACCCTGCAGCACTTGATACTCAAGCACGTGATCCTGTCGTAACAAACCCGATCCAACGCGGGCCTCTATGTTCCCCGTGGTGGTAAAGAAGAGTTTGCCTTCCCCAGCAGTGCGTTTTGGTTTCCACCGGACATGAACACGCCCGGTGGCAGGCAAAAAACCGACCCAGACATTTTCCTGCCACAAGGGAACCACCGACTGTTGATCGCGGTGAAACGTCAATCCAGCACCCAGACCTTGCAATCGCACCGGCACGACGGCCCCTGCTGCGATCGTAAAGTCGAGACTCTTTTGATTGTCTGCTGCTTTCACAACCTTCGCAACAAATTCCAACTTAACGGCAAATGTGCCAGCTTTGGAAAAGCCCACTTTGTAAACAGTCTGCTTTCCTGTCTTTGCCAAACGAACCTGATAGTTCGCATCATTAGGCATCTGAACAAGTGCTGCATTGCCACTCAAAACAGTCATCTCAACGGATGGATCAGTGACCCGGGCGGTCGTTTCCAACTGAAAGAGGGCAGACTGTCCATCATCACTAACCGCGCCAGATAGAGTTGTGTTCACCAATTCGATTGGCTCCGGGGATGCACTGTCTCTCGCGAGTGACAACTCAATCTTCCCTCCCGACGATGTCTGGAAACTACCCCCGTTTTCACGTCCGGATAGTGGAACGAATCCATTAACAGTGGTCAGGTTGCCTGTCACACCTGCACCGTAAGCGAAACTCACTTTTGAATCGAACCCAACACTGTCTCCTGGACCGAGGTGGGTGAACGTAACGACGGCAGGCAACCTGTATTGTGGCGAACGCATTTTGATGACCGGCTTTGGATCGGAAACACCCTCATTGAGTTGCAAATCCAAAAATCTTTCCTTGCCGGTTTGCCGAACTGACCATGAGGCAATTCCTTCTCCTGCAACCCCGAGTACTTGCCCCGGCCCATTGAGCCCGAAGCTCAAAATTTCTGGTTCGCCCTGAACAACCTTGATGGTCAACTCTACCGTCTGATCGACAAACTCTGAGCCGATGGTGGCATGAGCAACGACCTGCGCACTGAAGAAGACAGGCGGAGGAGGCGGAGGTGTACGCGACTCCAGAAGAATTGTCCGGATCCCATCGGCATTCATCACTACCGATGGATCAGCAACGCCTTCATCCTGCGCATGAACGACTGAACCCATCCACCCCACGCAGCAAGCCACGCCCACTCTCAGCCCAAGGTGAAAACAGCGTTCCACCAAACGAGCGAAAGGAAAGACATCTTCGGGCAGACGTCTACCATCCACAGCCTGTCTCTTATACACATCTGACGCTGCCGA
>CAJXTM010000757.1 GCA_913061385.1 uncultured Rhodopirellula sp.
TACACGTAAGGAGTCGTCGGCAGCGTCAGATGTGTATAAGAGACAGACCTCAGGGCTACCATACGCAGATTGAAAGATGTACGTGTATGTCGTCATTTTATAGGACTGCAAATCTTCCACCGTTTTCTTATCAATCGGCTGGGTGAATACCAACTCAAAACCATCAGGCTTTGCCCTCATTTCCAAAACCTCAAACGGATCTGCTCCAGTCCAGTCAACTCGCTCAACTGCGAATGGCTTCCGGCCCCTTGATCCCCAACCTCGGTTGGTCCCACCGACAAACATCGTGCCATTTTTCGTCAACTCCAAACCAAGCGAACCACTTCCGAAACCTTCGAGAAACGGAAAGCACACTCCCTGATAATGGCCTTTGACTTTTTCCATGTAGCAACGCATGACGGTGCTGTAAGACTGGTCCGTGACAAACATTTGATTTTCAAACGGACCGAATTTCCCACCTGTCGTATCACAAGTCACACCCGCTGCCGATTTACCCATTTTGTTATAAGGAAACAACACCGCTGCCGGTTCGTACTTAGGAAGCCGTTTCGCTTCAATCATAAAACGACTTCCACTTTTCGGTTCTTCCGGTTTCGGACCGATGAAAGGTTCAGCGAGTTTGTACCATTCAAACCCCCCGGGATGTCCAACAAACTTGCCTTCAGGGAGATGCTTCAAAGCACAGGTTCCATTCCATGGGCCCTGATTATCGGTGTAGAACATGTCCCCAACATGATTTGCTCCGATACCGCCTGGCGAGCGAACGCCGCTGGTTGTGGGAATCAGCTCTCCGCTGGACGTCACACGTACGCACCAACCTCGGTACGGTACCTTGCTCGAGAACGAGCCGGTCAAACAGAGTACGACCCAAATATCGCCATTCTTGTCGAATTTGGAACCAAACGCGTATTCGTGGTAGTCACCAGAGATTTCCCATCCGTCATTGACGACTTCGAATTCGTCTGCAACTCCGTCCCCGTCGGTGTCCCGTAGTCGGGACACATCGCTTCGTTGTGTTGTGTACAACCACCCATCTCGCTCCGCGAGCGTCAGTGTTTCGTGTAGGCCGTGTGCGAATCGTTTGAATTGGTCAGCGGTCACCTCTTTTGCAAAAGGGTCACTGATCATCCAGATTTCGCCTCTGCGCGAACAGACAGCCATTTTCCCATCGGGCATCATCTGGAAGCCACTGGCCTCCAAAACAACCCCGTCAGGAATTTCGAAACGGGTGATTGGATAATAATCAGCTTCTGTCGGATTGTCCTGAGCGTACAGCGGGCTACAGAGCAGACAGAACAGCAGCGGGAGATAGTTTTTCATATGCATAATCATTGCTTCGTTACTACCAGACGATTTCCTGTGTGATCATTGTGGCACCATTAACTGGCACCAGAATTTCGGAGCTACCACCGACCTGACGGACAAGTGGTTTGTTACCTGAAGTTGTTACCCGAATACGGTGTGCATCGTTGAGAAGGAACCACCCATCTTCGAGCGGCTCGATATTTCCTGAACCTGCGCGGAAGTAAACTCCGCTGTCTGGTTGTTGCCCAGTTGGCGTCACTTTGATATTTCTTTTGAAGGTGCCACTAAATTCGCCCGCAACCGGGAGCGGGGTATCCTCAACTTCTGCATCTGCAAACCGATAGCGAAACGTAGGTCGTCCTAACTTGTCGAGCCGATAACCAAGAAACTTGTAGCCACGTTCCTTGGGAGCACCATCAGGCCAAGCAGTATCGAGATCCTGTAGCACAGCAACCGGCGCAACAGTCTCAAACTTTGTAACGTTTCCTCCGAGCGGAGTTTGATTTCCTTGGCCGCGGCCTTCCCAGTGTTTGGACGCATCGATGAAGCGATCTTGCCACACTACTGCAAGTGCCATCCGGTTAGCATCCCAGCACAGGTTGGCCCGTTCCGGATACCCCACTGCAATTCCACGCGGAGTCACCCCGTCGATAAAATTCCGATAAATCACTGGCTTCTGATCTGCTTTGAGCTCAATCATCCCATTCACGATCCCCTCTGGAACTCCACCGTTGGCGCCCTTTTCCAGGAACGACCACATTGCCGCGAGCTGGCGCCCCTGGTCGCCTCCGTACACATTGCTCACCGTGCTTTTCCCCTCGGGGTATCCCGTGGGCATTCGGGTTCCCGGCCGGTATTTCTGTGGGTCAGGCAAGTAGCGATGAAACCAATCCTCTCGAATCCGCTGCGTCATCGTATCGAGTGCGATCGCCTGAATTCCCGTCGACTTGAACTTTCCATAGGTGTGACAACTCACACAGGCCAAACCTTTGGAGCCAACCATCTGCCTTCCGAAGGCAGCTTTTCGTGTTTCCGTCTCACCAGAATCCGCGAGATCAGCCGATGTGATGCTGTCCATTTTTGAGAAATGACCTGCCAATTTTTTGGCATTTTCGTTGCCGAAATTCGGCATGTATGTTTTCATATAAGGGCGGCTCTTGTCACCGTTTCCGATCACACGCACCAACCAGTCTTCGCGCAGCTTGTCGCCTGCTCCATCAAGTGGCGGTGGCAGTCGTCCTTCGTCTCCCATTTCGGGGATGGTGCTAACAAAAAGAGGGTTACGATCCGATTCAGGCCCACCTTTCCCATCACGCTGGTGACACGCGTAACAATTGAGTGCCGCCATGGAGTGCGACAAGATGGATTTGCGATCCGCTGCTTTGATGTCACCCTTTGGAGCCACGACGGCAGATTGCAACGCGGCTTGAACGGCCGCTTGCTGTATTGAAGTCAGGTCATAATTCGGAACCGCAGTGCTGCCATCTTCTGATAAACAACCTTTGCCTGCAGAGCAATCAGCCAACATTGGCGCATTCAGAGCCGACTGAATGGGCTTCCCCTGCTCAGTCTTAAGGTGACACCCAGCACACCCCAAAGATGAGAACAACTCACTACCTCGCTCGACCAGCGATGGATCAAACACAAACTTTTCCGGATCCACTGCTTCAGTCTCGGTCGCTACCGGTACCGGCAGCCCGTCGGCGGTCATCATGATGGCCTTGTCGATCCCACCAGATTTAACGCCAGGCCCAGCCCAATCAAGTGCAAGCGTCTCTTCACCGCCTTTTTCAAACCAATTCACGCGAATCGGGTGCATTCCCGGCTTCAAATCAATACTCGCTTCTTTGGCAGTGTTTGGGTGAACGCCGTCATTGTCGATTATTTTCTTCCCATCCAAGTACAGCATGCTGCCTGTCTCTTATACACATCTCCGAGCCCACGAGACCGAGGCTGATCTCG
>CAJXTM010000758.1 GCA_913061385.1 uncultured Rhodopirellula sp.
GGCAGCGTCAGATGTGTATAAGAGACAGCACCGAAAGTCTCACGAATGGCGGTTGCAAGCGATTCTTCTTCGGCCAATACCGGTTCGATCACGTGACCAATCTGACGCTCGACGGTGTCCAATGTTGCCACATCATCGCAATCCAGACACGCAACCAACACGCGGTCACCAAGTCGACAACATGGCAACACATTCTTGCGTCTCGCCAGAGCGACAGGGATTCGGAGTGCCCAGCTAGGATCGACCCGTACCACTGACATATCTAACGGTGCAGGTTTCGAGAGCTCTTCAGATATTGCGCTCATTCTGGATTCTCCATAAGGTCATCGAGCCGCATTCTGGCTGGACGAAGGTTACTGGCTCGACTGATGACCAACTGTGGATTCCTTGCCAGTCCCTTTGCCGTTCGTTCTGTAATTTGACCTGTCCTCAGGAGTTGTGCCAAACACTCATCTGCGGTGTACATTCCATCACTGCGACCTGTTTCAATGCTGGAGTAGATATGCGAGTCTTTGCTATGCGAAATCAGGTTTGCAACGGAGCTGGTAACTTTCATTACCTCACTGACCAAAACGTATTTCGATTGGGCGGCGAGCGGGTCGTCACTCACTTGTTTGAGTGCTTTCCGAATCTGTGGTCCGTCACCCATGATCAACTTTTGAGCAACGACTGCTCGAAGCACCATCGCCAACTGCCTGCGGATCGATGTTTGCTCTTCAGGTTGAAATACTGACACGAGTCGATCAATCGACCCGACGCAGTCCCCTGCGTGGACCGTTGCGAATACGAGATGACCCGTTTCGGCAGCTGTGATGGCGGGTCGGATCGTGTCGATGTCACGGATCTCACCGACCAGGATTACATCCGGATCTTGTCGCATCGAGGCTACCAACGCTTCATTGAAACTCCTGGTGTCCTGGCCGACTTCACGTTGATCAACCAGGGATCGGTTACTCTTGTGTAGGTACTCGATGGGATCTTCGATCGTGATGATGTGACCGGTGCGAGTTTGATTGATCCGATCGACGAGGGTTGCAAGGGTCGTGCTCTTACCACTTCCCGTTGGGCCTGCAACCAAGACCAAGCCGTGGCTGTAGGTCGCAAGTTGGTAAAGATCGGATGGCAAACCAAGTTCAGGAAGTGAACGAATTCGTTCGTCCAGCCGCCTGAACGCGATGCTGTATGCACCAGAACGGCGGAAAATATTGAAACGAAAACGTGTGCCATTCCCTGCCGACAAACCTCCGTCGAGGGAACCTACGTCTGGTGGCGATGCGACATGTGTCCGCGCAGATAGCACACACGCAATTCCGTTGAGCGTATCTGCGTCTTGTACAGGCCAGTCTTCCGCAGGTGCGAGACGTCCCTGCTGACGGAAGTAAGGGGGGCATCCCGCAGATAAATGCAAATCGGAAGCCTTACGGTTGATCGCCTCATTCAGGAGTCGGCCAAGTAATTCCTCGGATCGAACGTTTTCTATGTCATTCAACATGTTTCACATTCTTCCCTGGAAGCGGCAACACGAAGCATCATTGAGACCGCGATGACAACACTAGCGGCCTCGCTGGGTTGCCAGTTTGAAAAGTTCACGGGTCGGGACCTAATCGTTTTCATTGATTTTTAACCTGAATGCTTCTACATAAGCACTGTGAATGTCCACACGGCGGTAGAGTCAGTTGGCTCGTCCGAAGATGCGACACCCTTTGTTTTTTTCAGCAGGACGTTGACTGGCAGAACACCCGGTATCTCGGGTAAATTTTTCAGCAACTCGACAACCGTGGGGTAGTCCGCTGTCAGCGTTAAGTCCCGGAAATTGATGGCATCTTTTGGGAGGAGAGACTGGAGTACTTTTGCCGACTCGCTGCGAAGGGTCGGCAGGTTTATCTTTTGCGATATTTGGTCCTCCAAAATGGCAACATTATATTCCTGCAGAAGGGCGATGACGGCGGTATGTTTTGCTGTCGGACTTAACTGCTTGAAAGCTATTGATTTCTCCGTGAGTTCCTCTTCCACTGAGGCCATCGTACTTTGCCGGTCATTTTGCTCAGCAATGAGTTGTTGCCGTTCATCTTCGCGTTGCTTCAAGAACTGCTGTGGGATGAAATTCTCCACTGCAGCTTTGTATTGCTTCTCAACGGTTTCATACTCTGGGTTCGCATAGAAAGAGATGTACATGAAGGCAACAAGAATGATTGCCACTGCGGGCAAAAACGCCGCCACCCATTTTTCTCGAGAACTGCCGCTTGTTGTTTTAAGAGCCATCAATTCTTCCCTTTTTGCTTAGAGGCTGCGTTTGATGGTTTCGCCACTGACGTGAGGATCGTCTTGATCTGTTGATGTACCTCGGGCTTCTGTTCTGTCAGTTCAATCGTAAAAGACCACGGACCACCTGCTGTTGTTTGGTTGAGACCTTTGATCGAGGGCGGGCGGACCGCCCAGCCAACCCGCGTTAGAACGGGCTCGATCTGCTGGATGAGAAGTGTGGCGGCCTCGTTTCGGATCGCACGGCCCGATAACTTTATCCCATTGGGGTTCGGCGTGATCGAGTCAAGTACAATGCTCGATTCAGCTTCATCGGCGAGTGTTTGAAGCAGTAAGGCAAAACGATCGCTTTGATCGACCAGCAGCCGCAGGTTGTCCCGTTTGGTGGTGGCTTCGTCTGCCTGCACGGCAAGTTCTTCAGTCTTGCTCTTGATCTCCTTGATCTCCTTTTCCAAGCGTCTTTTCTCTGCAGCCGGTTCCTTCAGGCGATCGATCTCTAAACGCATGAAAGAGACGCGGGAGTGCATTGTCCATGCCAACGTTCCGCAAATGAACGCGGTGATCAGTGCAGCGGTAACTCCAATTCCAGCTACAATCTTGGAGGACGTTTCAGTCTGCGGCGCCGGAATGTGAGGGAATCCCGAGGGATTCGCGCTGCGGGCAACAAGGCCATTGATCCACCGTTCGAGGACCAGCTCATCGCTCAGTGATTCCAGCGAGCCTGTGTAGGCAGGTGGTCTGTCATTGGGTGTCGTTTGCCAGCCCAACTCGGGCATTTTGCCACCAAACAGCGTCCCCAGCGCCTCGTACCAGCGATCACTCGTGGATGATCTTTGCGTGACGTAAGCACGGGGAAAGCCTCCGGATTCTGCCGGAGCCGCGAATGCCCCTGCAAGTTCCGGAGTGAACTCAACCCACGGAATCCCTGATCGTTCCGGTGAACTGAGGCCAATTGCTGTCTCTTATACACATCTGACGCTGCCGACGACTCCTTACGTGTAGA
>CAJXTM010000759.1 GCA_913061385.1 uncultured Rhodopirellula sp.
GTAAGGAGTCGTCGGCAGCGTCAGATGTGTATAAGAGACAGTTGCTGAACAGCAGTTTGATCGGCTGGTGCTCACTCATTGACATCCAAGCCTCCGAATCGTCGTTGCCGAGAATTGAATTCACGAATCGCGTTCAGGAAATCCTGGCGGGTGAATTCGGGCCAGCACTTTTCAGTGATCCAGATCTCTGAGTAGCTGATTTGCCAAAGCAGGAAATTGCTAATCCGCATGTCCCCTCCTGAGCGAATCAGCAAGTCGACTTCGGGAAGGTCGGCGGTGTAGAGTCTGCCGCTGATGGTATCTTCGTCGACGGTCTCAATATCGAGTGTTCCAGCAGCGACTTCGCTGGCAATGTCTCGGGTCACTTTGGTGATTTCATCTCGACCACCGTAGTCAATGGCGAGCACCAACTCGGTGCCCGGATTATTGGCTGACATTTCTAATGTTCGATCCATCTCTGACAGAACGTTTTCTGGCAGCCTGTCTCGTCGTCCGATCACTTTCAATCGGAGGCCTTGGTCCATGATCGTTCGGCGTTCTTCGATCAGGTATTGTTCGAGCAGGTGCATCAGGAAATCGAGTTCTGCCTGAGGGCGTTTCCAGTTTTCGCTGGACAGACAGTAGAGCGTTATCGCTGCGATTTTCAGTTCGGTGGCCGTTTCGCTGATCATGCGAACGGTGTTGACCCCGCGGCGATGGCCCTCGATACGCGGCAAGTCCTGACTTTGTGCCCAGCGACCGTTTCCATCCATGATGATCGCGATGTGTTGCGGGCGATCATCGGCAGGGACATCTGCTAAGTGATCTATTTCGCAAGCATCGGGGCCCTGGTCGGTCATCTTTCAGGCAATCGGCTGGAGTGCTAATTCGGTTGCCGCCTGAGTGAAGATGGTTTGAGCTCGATCAGGGCCAACAGACAGTACGCCCACAGGAATTCCAACCAATTCTTCAATTCGCTTTACGTAAGCCAAGGCACCTGCTGGAAACTCATCTTCTCGACGAACGTCATCGACAGGTTCTTTCCAACCCGGAATCGTTTCGTAGATTGGTTTGCAACGCCGCAATTCTTCTGCGTGGCTCGGAACCGTCTCGATCCGTTTGCCATCAAGTTCGTACGCCACACAGACTTTCAATTCGTCGAGATGGCTAAGCACGTCCATCATCATCAATGCCAGACGGGTGACGCCGCTCAGGCGTGATGTGTAGCGAACAGCAACGGCATCGAACCAACCACATCGACGCGGCCTTCCTGTGGTCGTTCCAAATTCGTTACCGAGTTTGCGAATCCGCTCACCAATTTCGTCGTCGAGTTCCGTTGGGAATGGCCCACCGCCAACGCGGGTGCTGTACGCCTTGCAAACACCCAGTACTTGATGGATCCAACGGGGTGGAACCCCCGCACCTGCACAAACACCAACTCCGCTGCTGTTACTGCTAGTGACGAAAGGGAAGGTTCCGTGATCGATATCCAGTAGGGCACCCTGTGCACCCTCAAACAAAATTCGCTTGTCTGCTTCGCAAGCATCAAGCAGGTAGTCGGTTGTGTCACCGATCATGCCGTCAAGTTGCTCCGCCCAAGAAGCAGCCAAGGCAACCACTGTTTCCGGTGCGATCGCTTCGAGGTCTTCTTGAGGCGCACCCATCTTCTCCAGCAGCGTTACTTTCTGCTCGGCGACAGTCGCAATCCGATCATCACGGGTCGCTTGCATGAGGTCTGCCATTCGGATGGCGTGCGTTCGGCCAACCTTGTCTCGGTAGCAGGGACCAATGCCACGGTTGGTGGTACCGATTGATTCGCCGCGTACAGTCGTCGCGTTGATGAACTTATCTTCGGCCATGTGCCACGGCATCACCAAGTGCGCACGCTCGCTGATGCGGAGGTTGTCACGACAAATCACTCCTCGCTTGGCTAGGCCTTCGATCTCATCCAACATGGTGGATGGATTGATCACCACACCGGGAGTAATCAGGTTTCTCACCTGCGGGTGCAGAATGCCGCTCGGGATGTGGTGCAGTTTGTAGGTTTCATCGCCTGCCACCACGGTATGCCCAGCGTTGGCACCTCCCTGATAACGAACGACAAGATCAAACTGCGGCGCAAGCAAGTCGACGAGCTTCCCTTTTGCCTCATCGCCCCACTGAAGACCAATCACACAGGTACCAGACACCACAAAACTCCAGGTTTTCAATTCTCAAAGCCGCACGATTTGTCGCGGCGCAAACGGAAAAGAGTAAGCCCGCCGCCTGAAGCTGGCAATGACCAAGGCCGAAGAATGCTGGCTCGCGTTCTTTTGCCGGTCGACTTACCCATTTTCCAAACTCGATGATTCGGTGCTGGAAAGTCGCCTTAGGGACCAGATGCCTGCCAAATTGCCTCGTCAGCCTTCTTGATGAGAGGGTCAAATTGGGGGATTTCTACGGCATTGTTGCCCTGCTCATGCTTGCGGAACAGATACAGGTATGTTTCGTTTTGAGGGCGGTAGCGGTGAAAGAAAAGCTGATTTTTTCGGCTGATTAGCTGTTTCAAGGCAGTCTTGTCAGCCTTTGTTGCTGTTTCGCAATCTCCCTCACCCACCAAAACGTTGGCAACATCCGTCGCATACGCCGAGTAGCCTTCAGCATTCGGCAATAATCGGTCATGCGTGACTTCATTCACAGAGGGCACCCATTGAACGGACACCACGGGAATCTCACGCTCTTTTCCGACTCGTTCGATAATCGAACGACATTCGCTCAGCCACTGATCGTATTCGGTGACTTTGTAGCCTGGCATGGCCACAGGAGTCAGCAAAATCACCCGTTTTTTCTGCTTCAGTAACTCGTCCGCCAGTCTCGCCAGTCCGGGGCCGAATCGCTCAACGGCTGGTTTGCCATCGGATGCTTCCGCAAATCCATAAGTCATCAGCACCACGTTGGCGTTGGACGTCTCCACGTCTCGCAAGATGCGTTTGAACCCGTCTGCGGGGCTATCAAACCTCTTACGCCCAATTCCATGTACATCATCTCCGGACCAGCCAATGTTCCTAAAACTGAGATTCCAGTCTGGTTGTCGGCATTGAAGCTCAGCTTCAAACGCTCCCGAAGCTTGCATTCTCTCCACAAAAGTACCCCCCAAAATGGCGACACGATCGTTCGGTCGGAGCAGGGGTTCGTCGCTGTAGGCCGTGCCTGTTAGACAAGGGCATGTCAAACAAACGAGCAGGCAAGGAACTGTCTCTTATACACATCTGACGCTGCCGACGACTCCTTACGTGTAGAT
>CAJXTM010000760.1 GCA_913061385.1 uncultured Rhodopirellula sp.
CGGAGATGTGTATAAGAGACAGGTTGAGGACTGCGTATCGATCGCCCTGCAGAATGCGAAATTCTTCGTCACAACCAGTGGCAACGCGGAATTCCGCCAAAACATTGCTGCTCAGTTCACGAGCGCCTCGGCTGATCAACTTGGAAGCATTTACGACGTGGCCATACAACAGGCCACCACTCAATCGATTCCTTTAACAGTCGACGGCAACGGTAATCGGATTTTACCTCGCGGCGTTCAGCGGGCCAATCAGATTGGTGGAGTTGAAGATGCACTGTCCGAATTTGATGCACAGGCAAGTGCATTCTTCGACTACAGCACAACCGACAGACCACGGAACACTGGCCGCAGCACGGTTTCGCAGACGTTCTTCCAAGGCCAGGACGCAATCCAGCAAAGCGCAATCAGCAAACGCTTCGCAACAGGCAGCGTGGCAACGTTACGGCAACAGGTGATCTACTCGCGAAACAACCTTCCTTTGGGTGGACCCAATTCAGCAGCACGCCAACTCGCCAGTGACTGGACCGCAACTCTGGAAGCACAGATTCAACAGCCGCTGATGCGAAATCGCGGTACACTCGTAAACCGGATCCCTGTTGTACTTGCGAGTCTGAACGAAGATATTTCGATCACCGACTTTGAAGTTCAGGTTCGCAACCTTGTACGTGATGTCGAGGTAGCCTACTGGAACCTCTACGTCGCCTATCGCAGTGTTAACGCAGCCATTATTGGTCGCAACAGTGCAATTGCCACAGCCAAATTCGCCAAGCTGAACTTCGACAACGGTACCGGGACAAAACAAGAACTCGCACAGGCCGAGGAACAGTACTACGGCTTCCGAGCCCGACTCTCCTCTGCCTTGGCTGGATCGAACATGCCTGGCGATGATCGCTTCGGTGTTTACGGCTACGAACGTGTGATGCGTGAACTGATGGGTTTGGCTGCCACCGATGGACGACTCATACGCCCTGCTCAGGAACCCAGCCTTGCACGACTCGAATTTGACTGGACAGAGAGCGTTGTCCAGATGCTCTACCTGAGCCCTGAGTTGCGAAAAGCAAAAACTTTCATCAAGCAACGTGAGCTGGAACAGGTTTCCGCCAAGAACCAGATTCTTCCCGAAGTAAATCTCTCACTGCTCTATCGATGGGTTGGTGTAGGAGACACTCTTGGGCCTCCTCAACGACGTGACGAACAATTCCCCAGTCCTGCCAGCAGTGCTCTGGCCAGTCTTACTGGTGGCGACTTCCAAGAAGGTGTTGTACGACTTGAGATTACTCCACCGGCGATTGGTGCCAGACGAGAACTGACTCGGATCCGCGGCACTCAGTTACGACTTCAACAATCTCGTGCCTACTTGCAAGATGCAGAACGGCTTCTTGTGAGCCAACTCAGTGATGCGGTTGCAAAATCAGCAACACATTATCAACTCGTGCAAACCAACGCGATGCGTTGGCAGGCATCCGAGCAGGAAGTAGAAGCTCGTCTTGCGGAATACAAAGGTGGTCGAAGCCCGGTCAATGTCGTCCTGCAAAGCCAGCAGCGAAGAGCGGATGCTCAAATCAGTTATTACCGTGCCCTGGGTGAATACAACAAATCAATTAACTACGTCGACTACCTGAAGGGCACAATGCTTGCCAACAACAACATCACGTTGGCAGAAGGCCCATGGAACAAGAAAGCATACTGGGACGCCCTGGAGCGTGCCCGTGAGCGTAGTGCTGGCAAGCAACACTATGGAGGGGTCACTCGGCCTGGTGTAGTTCGACGCGGACCTGTTCTGGGTGCTGAAACCGCGTTGGAAATCGCAGGTGGCGGAACTCTGCTTGAGGAACAGCTTGACAGCGAAGGAATCGAGTCAGACCAAGCTGACCAGCTACAAATGGAAATATTGCCCTCAGGGCCGATTGAGATTGAGGACATGCCATTGAGCGAGCTTGGTTCATCACAAAGCGAAATGCTGGCACCCAAGCGAGTAAGTCGCGATGCCAGTTCTCAGTCCACTCTGATGCCGATGCCGATACCGAAAGCAATGGCTCCCAGCGATTCACAAAGCCAGTCGATTCTGAAGCCCAGTCGTGCACCCAAACCGCTTCAAACGATCGCCCCGATGAGTTACGAAACCAACTCAGAAATCGAGTTCGCTCCTGTGCCTGTGCCGAGAAAACCTCTCCCGCCAAAGTAAAAACACTTACCGTATTCCGTAGGGCGGAGGCTTTACGGGGACTGCCCACTCGCGTCGGGAATAACAGTCCTCGTCAACGAACAGCTCGAGTTTTGCCATTTGGCGGCTCGAGCTTTTCGTCGTTTACGACCAGCAACCGTGAAACGCCTGTCCTTGACGAGTGTGCCAAGAACACACTCAGCCCAGCAGGATTTCCGAAACCCAGCAGGATTTCCGAATTCAACACGAGTCGAGGAAGTCCATGCACTCCGTTTTTTGCGAAGGTCTGTACAAGGTTGAGTCGACAAGCCTTGCCCAAGACCAGCAATTTGGATCCCCTAATCAATAGCACGCGGAACTCCAAAGCCAATCAAACCGCGGTCAATTCCTGGCCCACTTCGCTGAGCGGGGCAGGCATCAAAATATCACAGGCTGGAACCAGACGAATGTTCTTGCATCTCGACAATTGAAATTGGCGAGGTTGTTCACGGCACAGACAGAGACCTAAAAACCGGTAGCTGCCCATGAAACGAATCGGGCTGACAAAACGATGGGTCCGATTGCCCTTGGCGTCGGCGTAATCCATTTCGATAACGTAACGGTCGGAATCATGCATGGCTCGGCGGAGAATACGGTTCATCGGGTTGTCTCTTGAAGTCTTCGGCTGCTGTCTCAACACTTCAGTTATTCGTTGTTCGCGTGACACGTCTGGTCTCAGCCCTCGAAAATATCCTCAAAGCCTGAAAAAGACGGCTAAAAAAAAACCGCTATAAAGACGGATCAAGAAAATGGGTCGACGAATCGTCAGCACTCTCTCGAAGGTATCGACAGGGCAACGCACAATTTAGGGGAGATCGCGAGGAATTCGCTCCTCGCAGGCTAAACCGGCAAACCAATCCGCTGAATGCGGTGGTTACTACTGTCCAGAATGTGGACGCGATCAAGCGAATCCACCACAACGCCCCACGGCTGATTGAGTCGCCCTGGTTCGAACCCTGAGCCTCCCCACGTTGCGATCCAATTGCCATCAGGATCAAAACCTGTCTCTTATACACATCTCCGAGCCCACGAGACCGAGGCTGATCT
>CAJXTM010000761.1 GCA_913061385.1 uncultured Rhodopirellula sp.
GATCAGCCTCGGTCTCGTGGGCTCGGAGATGTGTATAAGAGACAGCCCTTGGTGTGGTGCTGCTCTTGGGATGTGATTGCTCGCTAGCACCGGACGGCGGCAGCTACCGGGCTGTGACTCCTGAGAAACTAACGGGCTCGACTTCTTCTCAGCGAACTGGGCAACACGATTTTGAATTTACGTGGACATTTGATGCAACTTCGTTTGTGATTGAAGGAAACGCTATTCCGTCGGACTTGATTACCGCAATGCTCGGTCCAGATGTAAAGGCAACGAAGATTGAGGGTGCATGGGAAATACGTGACGGTATCATCTGCTTCGTCGTGGGTACGGAGGACAAGGTGCCGGCGAGAGAATGTTCGATGCGGATCTACAGTACGGGTCCAATTCGAATTGAAAGCTCGGAGGCTCAATACGTCTTCTAGATCAGCACTGAACAAACCGTTGCACACGAAGCCGCGGGCCGCGCGGTTTGGTGAAATCAATGTCGTTCGCCGCGGCCCGGTGAACGGTGGCGTTATCCAGACTCAAAATATGTTTCGCCGATCTGCTCAGGAAGTTCCCAATAAATTTCCCTGACGCTCGAATAGAGTATCTGGCCATAGCTCATCTCACAAAAATGAAACAAAATGCCTGAAATACAAAAGATTTTGACAAGGGAGCGTCTCGTTGATGAAATCCGCAAACTCGAGGATCGGCCTGGCACGGAACGATTGGTCGAGGAAGTCGCCAAAATCAAGAACCGTTCGGATGCAAAACGATTGATCGAGGCGATCGAGGAAATCAAGGATCGCCCGGATGCGGAACGCCTGGTAGAGAAAATTCAGAAACTGAACTTTTGGAATCGGAACGACTGATCGTGACTTCGCTCCACCGTTCCGAGTGTGGATGAAACCCACCGTTGGTTTACGTCCGCTCAGTGAAACTCCAAGGGCGCTTCAGTGAAACTCTAAGGGCGCTTCAGTGAAACTGGACGGGTAAACTTGGGATGGGGCCATCGCGTCGGATAACAAAACCATGCACACGAATCTGGACTTGCGCGTGCTTTTTTAAGGTTAGATAAGCGTTCCGGCTCGATGACTTCGAACGTTATCCGAGGAAGTCTCATTGCTGTTCCGTGACCCAGCGATCCACATTGGTGACGCTGCTCAGATACCTGTTGAACATGCTACGCGGGAAGTCCAGCAACTGACCTATCATGTACGGGAAGGATTGCTCGTATAGTTGCTCCGCCAAATTGACAACAAGCACTTCCGTCCAGACGCAGCTAAACTGACTGTCACAATTGGGCCTGACGCAAATCAAAGCGACTGTTCTCGTTGTCTCAGTGTTGCTGAGATCTGGATCAATGACGCTGATTTCGCAGAATTCTTCGCGTTGGATGACGCTCGACGGGACCGGTGGGTTCTACGTCATTTGCGTGATTCATTAATGGATGCAGCCGCGAGGCAAGGCGTTTCGGACGATGCGGTTTACAGAGCTGTGACGCAAGCTAAATCGGAAGGTTTGCTGCTTGCATATCGCATCAAGAATCTTAGTAGAGTCCATCCTTGTCGTAAGCTGCAATTCAATGTAGCGCGATCAATTCAGCGTGGTGGCGAACGCTGGTCCCTTGAGGTCTGCGATCGCGCAGGCAATCTACACGAGTCTTTTTTTTGATCTTCGAGGACACATATTATATTCATGCTGCCGGTCTGTTCGGAAATCTCGCTGGCGTGGGGACACGTTTCTGTTAACGGACTCCGGCGGCAGGATCACGTTCCAGAAATCATCCAAGCTGCTGGTGAAGAAATACGCCGGATAACAAGACGCTGAACCCTGGTTACCGATCACGGTTTTTTTGAAATGAACGCTTGCCCGCGGCAACTGGGTTAGTTTTGACGTTGTACCGTTGCAGGTGGATTTTGGATCTGTTCAACCAAGCACGCAGCACTTTTTATTGGCAACGCCATGGACGCTTGTGAATTGAAACTGCTGTATGAGAACAACATCTCAGCGGTCGTTGACCTTGCACTCAACGATAAACCGGCACAGCCAGCCCGCGATATGATCAACTGTTGATTTCCGCTCAACGACGGTGGAGAAAACACGACTTCAACACTCCAGACCACAATTAGGGCCACGGTTTCGCTAATTAACGACAATCATGGAACTTTTGTTGCGTTGTAACGCCGGAATGATCCGTGCTCCATCAATTGCATCTGCCGCAGTCGCAATAGAAACGTCGCGTGATGCTGCCGAATGGCTCGCTAAAATTGCCGTTGATGGAACATACGATGTTTGTTCGCTCTTTGGGCTGATCATTTAACAGGTTTGCGGTATATTCGGTCACACCGCGATCAAGCGATGACGCAATCGAGGTATCACAATATGATGCACACGGAGCACTCATTCGGGCGGGCGCGAAGTGGTGAGATTCTCGTTCGTGCCCGGCTAACCTAATCGTTATCCGACTAAGCAAATTTACATGAAACTACATCCCATATTGTTTCCTTCGCTTTTCCTTCTCGTCGGCGTTTTACCTGGCAATGGAGACGCGAACGCCGCCGAGGCTGCCGTCGAGACGACGCAGTACCTCGTCGAGCTAGCAGAATACAAACTTGACCAGGCGATTCCGATCGGCCTTGGTGAGGCCGAGGTCATTGACGCGATACTAAGTTCCGGCGTAAAGCCGGTGGAGACAATACGACTGACTGCGTTGTCAAACACAGATAGCATGGTCCAATTCGGGAGGCGCATGGCAGTAACCACTGCCAGCATGACCCGTGGCGATGCCACAACCCGTCAAACGAAGGAAATTGAAATAGGTACGATTCTGAAGCTACGAATTAAGCCACTTGCCAAAGGTGCAATTGCTGAAATTGACTATTCGACGAACCGAGTCGATGGTGACGGGACCGAAGATTCTCCGCCTGATGTGTTGACGAACACCATGCAATCAACGCAGATTTACGTTCTAGGCAAAACACGCTTGCTATCAACCATGGGTACGGGAAATCTTACCGGTGTCGTCGTCACTATTCGCGAAATTCCATGACATCCAAACCGGCGGATAAACATCACATGCAACGGAGGATTCGAAAACGCGATTGGGCAGTGGTTGCGCATCCACTCGTCCCCGCTGATGTCGACCTTATACCTGTTCACACACTATGCCTAACGAAGATTGGTGCCGACGAACCAAATGGACCTGTCTCTTATACACATCTCCGAGCCCACGAGACCGAGGCTGATCTC
>CAJXTM010000762.1 GCA_913061385.1 uncultured Rhodopirellula sp.
CTCACACACTGGGAAGTACCAAGGTCACGTCAGCGAATGGCCTCACTGGTGGGCCAAGCTCCGCTGCTCGCGCGACTGCAGTCGCAAGGAATTGCCGACCAAGCCTATCAACAAGAACTCGACTCGATGTTCCGAAGGCTTGAAGCCGAAGACAGCCGGCTAGCCCGCATTTGGCCGTTGGTATTTCTGGCTGTATCTACCGCAATTGCGGTGATGATTCTCGGTTTAGGAGTCAACCTTCTGGACAGCAATGACGGGCTTAGCGTTCCTGCCGCGCTTGTGCTTGGCTTGGCGCTGGCTGGGGCTGCTTCGGCAACTGGGCAACTACAAACGCTTGCCGTCCAGCTATCGAAAAGCGGGGAGTCAAGCGATGCTATCTATCGTTATCTGAAACGGAGCGATGAAGTCGCACCCAGTGAGCAGCGAGTTGGCTTGGCCGGTCTGCGAGACAACGTCGAGATTCGCGATGTTACTCTCGGTGATTCCAACGGCGAACTTATCCTCAGCCATTTAAGCTTGGAACTGCATCCAGAACAGCTAGTTGCATTGCTGGGGACCGAACAGGTATCGACACGAGCCTTGACCGAGTTATTAATGGGTTTTGGGCTTCCACGCGAGGGACGTGTTTCCATCGACGGAATCCCGCTTCGTGACATTCATCCTCAAGCGTTGGCAAGAAACGTGATGTGGATCGAACCCGACGGTCCCATCTGGGATGGAACCATTCTAGAAAATCTTTTGGGCAACGACAGCGGTATCAACAGCAGTGATGTCTTCGACGCCCTCCGAGAAGTCAACGTTTACGAACGAATTCAACGTTTACCCGAGGGCCTCAACACGATCGTCAGCGCGAACGACTCCATGCTCGGCGTTGAGACGACCTACGGTATTGCCGTCGCACGTGCACTTTTGCACAAACCACCCATTCTGCTGGCTTTGGAGCCACCACCACCAGCCGAACACATGGCCGAAGACCCCTGCCTGAACGCTTTTAAAAAGCTGGTACGTCAGGGCTCTCTCGTCGTGCTCTTGCCTCGCCGCCTGCCGTCACTTCGAGCGGCCGATCGCGTGGTTCTGCTCAATGGATCGAGATTGGCAGGAGAGGGCAACCACACTGAACTACTGGCAACCAGCGATCTGTATCGGCACCTCAATTACCTGCTGTTCAACCCCTATCGCCATCAAAAACGCCAATCATAAAGAAGCTTGTTTTCATCACTGGTTTAGGTTTCGGACGCAACTGCCCGGTAAGCAGCGAACAAACTTCTTGACGAGCGTCCAAGACGTAGGACGATCAAGCTTGCAGACTCTAGTCGCTCTGCAGCTAGGCGTTGGCTGGGCGTCCCGCTGATGGCGGTCGACCCCCTCCGGCTGCCGGGGGACGCTGTGGTGTGTACAAGCAGCAGTCTTCTGGACACACGTCATGCCACGCGCCCATCTCACCGACCGCAGCTCGGTCCGGCCTACCTTCCATTCGCTCCTGCACTAGATCGCCAATCATTTCAACGAAGCCAGCTGCTATCCCTGCAGTTGCAGTGCGGTGCATACGTATGCCGCGTTCTTCACACGCTTCGGCGGCTTCTTCATCAAGATCGAACATGACCTCCATGTGATCACTGATGAATCCAATCGGAACAACAATCACACTGTCAAGCTTCTGCTTGTCATCACGTGCCTTGATTGCATCACAGATGTCCGGCTCCAACCATGGTTGCTGAGGAGGTCCGCTACGGCTCTGGTAGACAAGATCCCACTGACTGACACCACAGGAATCGGCAACGAGCCGACATGTTTCTTTCAGTTGCTTTTCATAATCGCAATTACCGGACATCGACAATGGAATACTGTGAGCCGTGAACATGACAACCGACTCCTGCGCGGTATTGCCCAACGTATCAATGGACTCCTGAAGATTGTCGGTCATTACCTGAACGAACTTCGGATGATTGAATCCCATCCGAACTTTCTCAATCAGCGGTGCATCCGGGCCGACCTGTTCCCTCGCCGCGATGATATTCTCGCGGTATTGTCGGCAGCCACTGTAACAACTGTACATGCTCGTAAAAAATGCGATTGCCCGCTTGCGTCCATCATCTCGCATCTGCCGAATGGTATCTGGTAGCAGCGGATCCCAATTGCGGTTGCCCCAGTAGATTGGAAGATTGATCCCAGCCCGCTCAAACTCGGCCTTGATTACTTCCAGAAGCTCACGATTCTGCTCATTGATGGGGCTGACACCGCCAAATTGCTTGTAATGCTCAGCTACCTCAAGCATTCGCTCGCGAGGCACGCGTTTACCGCGGAGCACATTTTCAAGGAAGGGCATGACATCGTCCGGACCCTCCGGGCCGCCAAAGGAAACGAGTAGAAAGCAATCATAGGGCGGCAATTCGGATGTCATGGCTGTACTGGGTCGCGGGTATGCAGTGAATAAGTGGTTCCACGTCATTATCACCACCCATCAAGACCTGCCGCGAAGCGGTTATCATATTCCGGGATGAGCATTGTTTTTGTGGGATTTTGCTCATTCTAACGGAGACGCTGCGTATCGTCATTCGGACACGATATGATCTTCAAAAATTTGGTTTTCGGGGCGTCGCACGGCACGATTAACCCCCTTGCAACCGGTAAAAGCTCGAGGCGAAGCAAGATTCCCAGTCGGCCTGCAAAAGTCTGCGGCCTGAAAAAACTGAACAACAGCAAAAATTGAACAGCAGCTCGCCACCATCACCGGTTCTGCAACGAGATTTGCAATCCAGCAGGATAAAAACATCACGCCACTCAGAATCAGTGCACTGCCAGATGATTGACCCATCCATTCCACCACCCGTCGTGAATGCTGTGGTGAACGCCCGTGGAATCGTCGCCATCAAAAACCAGAACGCGGGGTTCAGTGGTAGCACAGTAGCCCGCTGCCGCGCATCCGACGGCCGCGAATACGCGCTCAAACGTTGGCCCAATTCGATCTCTCGCGACCGTATTGAATCGATCCACCGTGTCATCATTCATGCTTGGAATGAAGGCTGTAAAATTGTTGCACGTCCCGTGAGCTTCCAGCAGGCAGCAAGCAATCTGCGATCAGCCCCCTCTGGAACGGTTCTTTCTGCGGCTGGTGAACACTGGGAATTGTCTCATTGGCAGCCCGGTGTGGCCGCCACAGCGAATGCTGATCTTCATGCAATCCGTCAGGGTGCAGCAGCCATTGCGCACTTTCACCAATGCAC
>CAJXTM010000763.1 GCA_913061385.1 uncultured Rhodopirellula sp.
GAGATGTGTATAAGAGACAGATTTGTACTGGCAGTGCAAAGCAGGCGTTGAAATGCGAATAGCAAGGTGATGTGTCATGAAGCAACAAGAGCAGCAACGTTGTCCCGCGTGTATGCGGTATTGTGGTATCGACGCATTAGTGTGTCCGGAGTGCGCGGAAGAATTAGACAAGCCGATTGCGGACGCAATGACCACCGGCCAGCCCGATTCACTGCCTCTCAAGCAAGAGGGTGCCTCGCTAATATCGTCAGGTGTTGCAGGGGAAGGTGGCATCGTCTTGAGCGATGAGGACTCCGGTAAAGTTGAGAGCCGCGAGGAAGCTGGAATGGAAAATCCGCTGCCCACGGCAGACGGTCACGCCCTCAATGATCCTTACCGGTCCGCAGTTCCGGTTGATCTACCGCCCAGTCAGTGGGGTGCTCTTAGTACGGCTGAGATCGTCGTGGGCGTGGTATGGATCGTTGCCTGTGTCCCAGTCTTGTTCTTCATGCCTGGCTTGGGGATTGCATTGCTCTCTTTTTCGTTACCGCCGTTGGTGCGGACAGCGTTGGTTGTGGCTCGCAGGCGGCATGGTGGTAAAGAATTCTCCCCTGTCCAGAAAGTCGGACTTTTCGTCGGTTCTGCTGTGTTGACTGCATTGGGAACCATTACAGTCGGAGTTTGTGTGCTCGCGGGGACTTTTGCCGGATGCTTTGCGGGAATGCCCGCGGGGGGAGACGGTGGTCCGGTTGTTGGGATGGTACTTGGTGGAATCGGCGGCCTGTTGTTGGGGGTGTGGGGTTGCTCTCGCGTGGTGAGTGCAAGATGGCTCCGTGATATGAACCGCTGATGTTGGGTTTCGTTAGGCGTTGGAGATTAGTGAATGTCGAATTTGCGTTTGCGTGAACATCGTTTTCTTGGGGCAACACAGAGCCTGTGCCCGGATTGTCTTGAGGTCGTTCCCGCCAAAATCATTGCGAGAGACGGACGGGTCTATTTTCGCAAGCATTGTTCTACGCACGGAATGCGGGATGACTTTGTTTGTTCGGATGAGCGATGGTTCGATCGCATGGAGTACAGTTTGCCGGGACGCGTGCCACCCCGTTTTGCCTTGGAGCCTGATCGTGGTTGCCCGTATGACTGTGGGCTGTGCACCGAACATGAGCAGCATACATGCGTCGCGGTCCTTGAGATTACATCTTCCTGTAATCTGAAGTGTCCGCTTTGCTATGCAGCAAGTGGGCCTGGGGGGCATCACATGTCTTTGGCTGATTGTCGTCAGGCGATCGATCATTTAGTGGACTACGAAGGACGCCCAGAAATTCTCCAACTGTCGGGTGGTGAACCAACGGTTCATCCCGAGTTCGAAGCAATCTTTGAGTACGCGTGCAGTCAGCCCATTGATATTGTGATGATCAATACCAACGGAATACGACTGGCAAAAGATTCGAGGCTTCGCGAAATGTTGAGTCGCTATCGTCAACGCTCTGAAGTGTACTTGCAGTTTGATGGATTTGACGACAATGTGTATCAGCATCTGCGTGGAGAGGCATTGCTGGACACAAAGTTGAAGGCGATTGAATTGTTGTCAGAATCCGGTGTGAATGTGACGCTGGTCTGTACGGTGGACCAGCACAATCTGGACCAATTGGGACGCGTGGTCGAGTATGGGATGGAGCGTCCGACGATCACGGGTGTCAGTTTTCAGCCAGCAACTTACACAGGACGCTATGTAACGCCTGAGTCACTCGAGCAGCGCGTCACATTTCCGGATGTTATCGCCGCGATTGCCGAACAGACCCAGGGGCGGTGGCAGGCTAAGGATTTCTTGCCGTTGCCGTGTGCGCATCCCAACGCTCACTCGCTTGCGTATGCGTACAGAGAAGGTTCGCAGTCTACTTCACTCGCCCGCCTGATTGATGTTGAGAATCATTTGGATTTGCTTGCGAATGGCATTACTTTCAATCGTCAGAGTGCTCGTGAGCTTATCGATAAATTCCTGAGTCGGCAGGCCTGTGGGACGGGGCAGGATTGCGGGTGCGGTCCAGTCAAATTTGCCGATGACGTTGGAGGGTTGAACTCGACAATTCATCCCAGCGATCGCACTCCCGGGACACGTCAGATCAAATCATTGCCCCAGGTAGATTCAGGGAGCAACGAACTGTCAGCTGCATTTACACCGGAGGATCAAATCCAAGAACAGCTCGCTGCGTCGTTTTTTCGTCGTGCGGTCAATGAGGATCTGTCGCCCGCTGATATGTTCAGGATTACAACCACCAGTTTTATGGATCCCTACAATTTTGATATTCGTCAATTGATGAAATCCTGTGTGCACCATCTGTTGCCCACCGGGCATCTGATTCCGTTCTGTGCTTACAACGTGCTGTATCGTGACGGACACGTGGCGTTGCCGTCGCTTGCAAAAAGGGTCGAAACCTATTCCATCTCTGGTTCTGATGGTAGCGATTCTGATGGCAAGGTAAGTGCAAGATGACCTGGACCTATCCGGCGATCATGTTGTCGGCGATTACTGCCAGTGTGTTGATCTCACGCCACACACAGAAGGGAACACCACTCTCAGGCTGGGAAAAAGTCGGAATCGGTTTGGGTGCGTATTGTGGTGCCATGATTGGCGCAAAACTCCCGTTTGTGTTCTCCGAATGGGAAGGTTTTCTTAGCGGGGCAGCTTGGTTTTCCAATGGCAAGACAATCCTGTGTGGTCTTGTTGGTGGGTACGCTGGTGTCGAGGTCGCCAAGTGGTCCATGATGATAAAAACCAAAACAGGCGACGGCTTTGCGGTTCCGGTGGCTGTGGGTGTCGCGATCGGCCGACTGGGCTGCTTTGATTTTGGTTGCTGCTATGGTACGCCGACTGATTTGCCATGGGGAGTTGTCTTTCCCACAGCGGGTGAAATGCCGCGACATCCCACAC
This sequence comes from uncultured Rhodopirellula sp., assembly GCA_913061385.1. Lineage (GTDB taxonomy): Bacteria > Planctomycetota > Planctomycetia > Pirellulales > Pirellulaceae > Rubripirellula. The sequence goes on from CAJXTM010000763.1 coordinate 2,912, forward strand.
AACTTTACGAAACAGTTTTTCATCTCAGCATGGCTCTCTTGTTGTACTGTTTTCAACGGAGAGGCATTTTTCGTGGGCAGTTGATCAAGCTGTATATCATTAGCTACGCGGAATACCGTTTTTGCACCGAGTTCATACGCCCCGAAGAGAGGATCTGGTTCGGGATGACGGGTTACCAAGTAGCTTGCATCGTCATTGCCTTTTTGTTTGCCGCTGTTTGGTGGAGGGATGCGAGGTTGTTCCAGAACAGTGAGTCGCAGAACAGTGAGTCGCAGAACAGTGAGTCGCAGAACAGTGAGTCGCAGAACAGTG
>CAJXTM010000764.1 GCA_913061385.1 uncultured Rhodopirellula sp.
ACACGTAAGGAGTCGTCGGCAGCGTCAGATGTGTATAAGAGACAGAATAAGTACATTGACCCTGACAAGCTTATCATGGCTGTGGCAGGTGATTTCGCTGCTGCTTCGAAAGAGCGAGCTGAAAAAGAATAGATAGCGTTCAAAAACCATTTGAACAGTTCTCAGTCAACACAAAACTTCCGGCAATGCGATCGCATTTCCGGGAGTTTTTTTTACCCCTAACGGGTCTCAGCATTCACGGACCTGAAGGCGTCAGACCGAACCTCTCATTCCAGCATTGAGCTGAAAACCAGATCAGAATCCAGGCCCACATGCAGCACGCTGGCCTGTAGAAACAATGAATCTCTGCCTGAAACCGCCTTCGAAAACAGAGATACACCCCCCCGCGATACTTTGGAAACACCATCGTCTTGCCCCATCCATGGGTAATTTCGCGAACCCAATTCACCCGGAGATATCTCGCCGAGCACCCGTTGTGCTGTCAAGCCAACAGCACCAACCTCTAAACTCAAGGCCTGCCAAGCACCCTTCCTATTTATTTCTGCATGCACGAGATCCAGCAATGAATTTCCTTCCTCAGTCGCAGCGACGGAATGTTCATCTGCTGCTTGCTCTGCCTCCCCAGCGGCAGCATGCCCAAGAGACACCTGATTGATGATCGTGAGAGCATCAATCGCAGTCACGACGCCGTTCCTATTGGTGTCAAATGGTGCCCAGTCCATGTCTCGTTGCCCATTCCAATACCTGCCATCAGGCACAAACGAAACCTGTTGGGATAATCGATTGACCACCAATAAGGCATCCATTGAGGTTACACGGCCATCTCTACTGAGATCGAAATCCCAGACGGGCTGGACTTGAGGTGCAGGTAAAACTCTTCGTCCGTTCCCAAGCATGTGGTGCATCACATGGTGTAGATCTCGAGAATCGTCCATCCCCAATAAGTGCCCAAATTCGTGCGTTAACGTCGTCAGCAGATCAATCCGACCGGATGCAGATCCACTTGTAGCGTAGCCATCTCCTTCCACGCCTCCGAACTCAATTTGATCCCATGGTGACGCATCGACAAACCAACCATTTCCGGCCGCGTCATTATCGAGGATGATCGCCCTGCCGGATGTTCTTGCAACCACATCGCCCGGTAGGTCCGCGATGGTCACAGACACCCCGGCCAGGTTCCTCAAAGCACGCGGATCAGCCCCCGCTGCATACCAAGTGGCAAGAGCTTGCATCACGCTTGGCTGAACCACTTCCCGCTGTAGCGTTGCGGCCCCCACTCCCACATTCACTGCTCGCAAGAATTGTTCAGTCTCACCCAGTGAAAGCGTATTTGCTTTTTGAATTGCTGGAAACATCTCGAAGGCTTGAACCAGCATTGGCTCAGCAAGAGGAACCTCGTCCAGCTGAAAGAGCACTTCAGCGATCCCGTTACTGTCTGCAATCCCAATCGCCATCTGTTCAGCATCAGCGATATCTACGGTCACTTGGTAGTCTGGAAATTGGGTCGTTCCCCTCTCTATCCCACGGACAAATCCAGTGAACGCACCTGGTGACGCACAGACATACCGCAGGCTGTTCATACCCGGATGCAATGGCGCAGCTGCCAAACAAGTCCCCAACGCTGCGGTAGCCTGATCGTCTTCACTGCTAATACCGTTGCCTGGTGCAGAGTCGGTATCAAGTTGGTCTGAGGACACAACCTCTGCTGTAAAGAAGACTGGATCAGTCGTTTCAACAATCGCATCAATTTGCAAGGTTGCCGTCTGCCCCGGCAGCAATTGCTCCAACATCCACACTCCATCGAAATCATCATAGTCCCCTGCACTAGTCAGTGCGGCATCAAAGAAGAGTTCAAAAGGCAACAGTGCAGATATCTCAATTCCTGTTGCCGTCACGGGCCCCGAATTAAGAACGCTGACAGAAAAACGCACGATGTCCTCTATCCCCGGCTCGGAGTTGTCCACGACATTGGCAACGGAGAGGTCTGCAATTTGCGCAGGCGGGTTACCCACACTCAATTCAAAATCCTCAACCTCTCCATCACTTGCAAGCCCTACGGGGGCCAACCCTGAATCTGTACTGATTCGAGCTCTCAAAAACGTGGTCCCTGTTGGCATTTCAGCCGGCACCATCACTCCGGTCAACGATGTCGTTGACACCCCCGAAGACAGCAGGACGTCATCAAGGATCTGCTCACCCAAATCACCCCAATCTCCATCCATATTCAGGTCAATCCAGACGTTCAGAAAGGCACCATTCGTTCCTGCGTCATGAGCAAGAATAATGTCGTCCATCGGTGTGCCTGGTGTCAGGGTAAGGGAACTCATGGCGAGTCCGTCTTCGTCATCAAATCCGACTAGATCGTCACCGTTCGCATTAGCAGCCGGAAAAGCATCAGCTTCAGGGTCTGCAGCAACTGTGCCCAACTTAGGGGCACCTGTCACAACCTGATGTCGAGCGCCATCGCTCGCCAAAAGCGTTGGGTAGAAACGCTCAACCCCCCCAACAATAATCGAATCCGGCGCATCGCCAAAATCGAAAACCGCTCCCACCTGACCCATTTCAATGGCGCCCACATCCGTGCCATCATCTGCATTGACTACCGAAGTATCATCCAAAGTGCGGGCATACCCACTTCCCCTTTGATCTCCGTAAAGCCCATCCTCGTTAGCCCCTTGATCGACAGCGGGGCTACCGATTCCCAGCGCGTGCGTGAATGTCAATCCACCATTGTCAGCTAAGCCAGCAATCAATGCATTCACTCCAACCTGATTGCTGTCCGTCCCATGCACCGCTCCATGACCACCTACCGTCTCAATGAGTGTGTATGTTGCAGAGAGTAAATCAACTGCCAAGTCCTGACCGGAACCCACTGCAGTATTACCACCAACTAATACACTGTTGAGGGATGCATTGGTTCCTGGGCTGTCGATCACATGAATCCCACCGCCGGTTCCCCCGGTCGCAGTATTTTTCGCAATCGTGCTATTGCGAATACTTAACGTTGCGGCACTCTCCATTGTCGCTTGGCTATGGATTCCTCCGCCGGTCCCAGACGCGACATTACCCGATAGAGTGCTGCCCACAATGGTTAACACAGCAGCGGTTCCCTGTTCAGCGTAGTACACCGCACGGTTTGCAATTCCGCCACCATCACCGGCACTGTTTCTGTCTCTTATACACATCTCCGAGCCCACGAGACCGAGGCTGATCTCG
>CAJXTM010000765.1 GCA_913061385.1 uncultured Rhodopirellula sp.
GCCTCGGTCTCGTGGGCTCGGAGATGTGTATAAGAGACAGCCTATGTCTCGCGATTGGTTGCGCGATTGGCTTGTTCGTGCTTTGTGAACAGGCATCTTCCTTGAAGAGCCAGTCGGATGCGGATGCCCGGAGCCGATTTTTTTCCGGTCTGATCATCGGCCGGTTGGTATCACTGGCTTTGATTGTAACCTTGGTTGTCGGGGTCATTGGAAGTAATTCCCGCGGCGGATTTCTCGGTTTGCTCGCAGGATCGCTGGTGGTGCTCGCATTTCTGTTGCCAAAATTGGGCAAGTTGAAATTCGCTCTGGTGTTTGGGGCTGCCGCGTTGTTCTCGTGGCTAGTGATTTCGGGACTCGGTTTTGGTGCTCGTTCAACGGATCGTTTTGCGACTCTTCTCGACGATCAGATCATGGAAGATCCGCGTTTGGATCATTGGTCGGATGCTCTGGTGGCTGCAGGCCATTACCTCCCGTTTGGATCTGGGCTGGGAACCTATCGGTACGCGTATCTACCCTTTCAAAAAAACGGCGCACCGCTTTGGTTTGTGAATGCTGATGGAATGGCCATTGAGTGGTTGGTTGAGGGCGGAGTCTGGCTGCTGCCGCTTGTTGTTTTTGGGCTGATCGTCCTGGTTCGACATGTTCGGAGGATCGGCTCAGGGTTGAAAACTATTGAGAGTAAAAGTAACGCCGTTGAGCTTTCAGGAACGGCAGCTACCGCTGTTACCTATGCAAAGTGTGTTTGGGCGGTGGGTCTATTCTCGATTCCAGCTCTGTTGGTGACTCAGTGTTTCGATTTTGGTATCACCTTGATGCCCTTGTTGCTGACGTTCGCGGGGATTAGCGGAGCGATTTTGCGGATGTCGGCAACCGTTGCCAAACTGAATGACACCGAGTTGGGTACTAAGGCCGATGTCACAGACCATGATGGTTGTGATTCACGTGCTCAGCCCATTTTTGAGGGTGGCCCTTTCACACGCATTGGTCGATCACGTTGCATGGTTTTCTGCAGGCAAGCATCGGGGCCCGCCTTGTTGGTGTTACTTACCATCGGACTTGCGATGTCAGCGAAAGAGTTGTACGTCGCTTCTGTGGCAGAGGATGAAGTGAATTTTTTGCGACGGGAGCGTGAGCAGCGGTTGCTGGCCGACATGCCAGATTTGACTGATCGTTTGGATCGATTAGCGAACTTGGCGTCAGCAAATCCTGACAATGCGATGGTTTGGAAAGCTCTCGGGGAAATGAGACTCGCCGAGCAGCAGCGACTAGGTGCGTTACGCCTGTTTGAGTTGCAACCTGACACCGTTGATTCCCATGTAAGTTGGCTATTGGCGAAGACGGTGCGGCATGCTTCCTATGGTGCTGAAGGCTCAGCCTCGTTTCAAGGATGTTTGCTTCCGACTCAATCCGCCGACGAGTATCTTGAGGCTCGAAGGGACTTTAGCAATGCACTACTGCTGAATCCGTTGGATCCCAGTGTCCGACTCTCGCTTGTCGAGTTGGATATGGTTGCTCCCGGTCTCAATCTCGCGTCGAGAGACTTGTTGTTGCAGGCCGCACGTTTGCGTCCCAGAAGCGAATCCTTTCTCCAATACTTACTGTGGCTCGCTGCAGATTATCCCGGTGTTGAAAGGGTGCCGGAAATCACTGCGATGCGGGAAGCCTTACGACAGGAGCGTCTGAGCAATTCACGGTAGGCAACCGAGCCACACCTTGTGATGTTGGTTCCATTCTTGTGATGTTGGTTCCATTCTTGTTGCCCGTCGGCATGCCTAGCGGATGTGGCGGTTAGGGTTGCATGCTTGAACGTGGTGCTTCGCTTTCGACATTCGCCGCAAAAAGTAGTTTTCAATGAGGGCTTAGATAGGTGAGTTGTTCGACAACGTGTCCTATCGGGCCGAGGATGTTACCCGCGTGCAGGGACGGTTTTTCCTGGATCTTGGGGGCTACGCCGGCTGAATCTTTTGGACCCGGGTTAATCGTCTTTTTGAGGTAGCGAGGCAATTACTTTGTTTTGTCGCCGGTGTACCGGAGTACGATAAGAAGCGAGAATGAGTGTCAACCGGCACCGCTGGATGCGACGACCGGTTCGCAGGGTAGTGAGCACGACAAGCTCTCAACCAGACAGCTTTTCATTTCCATGCCAACGCGATTCACGCTTTCAACACAGCCGAGGTTTGACGTACATGAATCGAACAGATCATCGTGCACACGGTTTTGCCATGTTTTGCCTCTGGACGCTCGTGGGAGTGGTTCTAGGCACTGGTGTATCCTACTTCGTCTACGCCAGGCAAACGCCGATATTTGAGTCTAGGGCCATCTTGAAGGTCGTACGTCTCGCCGAGAGCAGAAGGAAGGCCGCAGACGCACCATTGGAGGCCGATCAGCTGGATTTTGAACGACAGCAAGTTGCTGATACGGACGAGAAGATACATCGAGGCAACGGCCAGGTCTCCGGTTTTCGAATATCCGATGACGCATCGCAGGACGTATTACTCCCGAAGTCGGCGGAAACTAAGTCGGCGGAAACTAAGTCGGCGGAAACTAAGTCGGCGGAAACTAAGGGCCAGTTGGTCGATGGTGGTGCCAGCACGGAGAGCACGGCTGCAGCTTTCGGACAATTAAATCAGCGGGCATCGCCAGACGACAGTTTATTGCTGTGCAGCCAAGCCGTTTTAGAACGTTTTGTCGCAAGGGGAGGACTCTACAAAGAGCCAGAATTGCGATCGTCGGTCACGAGTCCAGAAGCTGTGGTGCGGGCGTGGGTGAACAATGGGAGCTTGCGGGTCGGAAAGGTTGGGGAGAGTTCATTGGGTGGCCTTTACCGAGTTGCGTTTCGCTCACGCTTGCCCAGCACGAGCCAGAATGTGGTGGGTGCCATTTCGCTGGCAGCGGTTGAGACGTTTGACACAGGTGATGGCCAGAAAGAGCAAGCCAAGGTTTGGGATAGCCTGACTTCAGGTCGGATGGAAATTGATGCAACGCTCCGAGATTTAAATCATCAGCTGCGTGAATTGCCGGTTATGCCCGAGGCATTGCTTCACGATGACAAAGTTGCTTCGCCGCAGTCGGTTCGCCTTGATGCAATGGTCAGCAAGTTCGAACGCTTACAACTTGCTGAGGAAGGATTGCAGCAGAACTTGCGTCGAGCTGAATCGCTTTTGGCAGAGGGAGCCGATAGGCTGTCTCTTATACACATCTCCGAGCCCACGAGAC
>CAJXTM010000766.1 GCA_913061385.1 uncultured Rhodopirellula sp.
GGTCCAGCTTGTGGTCATGGCAGCGGGCGCAATTTATGGTCATTGCCAAGGTAGATGTCATGACTTGGGTGGCCATGTCGTCCAGGTCAAGCGAGCGTGCCGCCCGTCTTAGTTTGCCGCTCTTTGTTTCGATGTGGCCCACGTAATCCCATGGTCCTGCGGTCAGGAATCCAGTTGCGACCACGGCTTGTTGCTGGGTGGGCCAGAGCATGTCACCGGCAATTTGTTCTTGCAGAAACCGATCGTACGGTTTGTCATCGTTAAAGGATTTGATGACATAATCGCGGTACCGCCAAGCGTTGTCACGCCTGCGGTCGCGTTCAAATCCATGGGTGTCTGCGTAATGCGCCAGATCCAGCCAGTGTGTCGCAAAACGCTCTCCGTAATGATCAGAATCAACCAATCGGTCAACTAGGTTCCGGTAAGCTTGAGGATCGGGATCGTTGACGAACGCTTGCACCGCTTGCAGAGTAGGCGGCAACCCGTGTAGGTCGAAATGAAGTCTGCGAATCAGCGTGCGGCGGTCAGCACGCTTGTTGATCGATAAGTCATGCTTGCTAAGTTGTGTTTGGATAAAACTGTCAATCACTTGGGCATCTGATGATGCGTCGGCATCATCAGTGTGTTGCGTAACGCTGTTGGAGTCTGAGCTGAGGGGGCGGTACGACCACCATGAGTTTGCAGAAGGTGCTGGGGCAGGAATTACGTAACCTTCAGGCCAAGTTGCGCCTTCTTGAATCCACGTTCTCAGGGATGCAACCTCCGAAAGTGAAAGCGGTCGTCCCTGCTTTGGCATTTCAGGCTTTGAGCCATCGCTTGAGTGAACCAAGTTCATGAGCGGGCTAGTCGCAGCGTTACCCGCCGTCACATTGCCATTGGTTTGCAGATCTGAAATTGTGTTCAGTGAGATGTCACCTTGCCGATTTCCTGCGTGGTGGCAACGAATGCAGTGTTTCCCGAGAATGGGGGCGATCTGCTCAATAAAGTCAATTCGGTCACCTTCAGGTTGTTTTGCATGCGCCGTGATTAGTGGCGTGCAATTAACGTAAAGAAATAATGTGAACGCCAGTACTTGGCGGTTCACGCCATCACCTCTTTGATGACATTGCCGTGCACATCAGTCAGGCGTCTTTCAAAACCGTTGTGGTAATAGGAGAGACGTTTGTGATCAAGTCCAAGCAGGTGCAGGATTGTGGCGTGAAAATCGTAGACGGTGCTCACGTTTTCAACTGCTTTGTGCCCGAATTCGTCGGTTGCCCCATAGGTGTAGGGAGCTTTTACACCCGCCCCCATCATCCACGCAGTGAAACCATCGGGGTTGTGATCACGACCGCTAGCACCGACTTGGAAAGTCGGCATGCGGCCAAATTCAGTCATCCAGACCACGAGAGTGTCATCCAATAATCCTCGGCGTTTCATGTCGCGAAGCATCGCAGCACAGGGTTGATCAAGGACGGGACCGTGTTTGCTATATTGAGCGGCGAGTGACTTGTGGCCGTCCCAGTTGCTGACGCCCTCGCCGCCGGTTTGGTAGGCGCCATTGAAAAGTTGAACGAAGCGAACACCTTTTTCAAGAAGCCGTCTGGCTAAGATGCAGTTTTTGGCGAACTTTGCTTTAAGTGGGTTGGTGGTGTCGTCAGCACCATATTCACGCAAGGTTGACTTCGATTCGGTCGATAGGTCGGTCACTTCGGGGACGCTTAGTTGCATGCGTGCTGCTAATTCGTAGCTTGAAATGCGAGCTGCAAGCTCTGTATCGCCGGGGAATTTTTCTAGGTGTTGCTGATTCAAGCGGCTCAGGAAATGTCGCGTTGCTTTGTCGGTTGTTTCGCTGACTCCATCCGGGATGTCGAGATTACCAAGTGGTTTGGCTGCATTGAACTCGGTGCCCTGGTACGCAGCGGGCAGGAAGCCAGGGCCCCAGTTGTTCACACTCGCCTGCGGCGTGCCACGTGGATCCGAGATTGCCACATAAGAAGGCAGGTTTTCGTTTTCGGTTCCGAGTGCCCACGTTGTCCAGGCGCCCATGCTTGGATATCCATCCAGCGTGTAACCCGTTGACATGAAGTTTTCGCCCGGACCATGGGTGTTTGTTTTTCCAGTCAGTGAGTGAATAAAACACATGTCGTCTGCGAGTTCACCGAGTTGCGGCACGAGCTCGGAAATCATTTTTCCCGATTCACCCCGTGGTTTGAATTCCCAAGGGCTCTTCGTCAGCATTCCCTGTTTGCCTTGAAAGGTAAGCAGATTCTCTGCGCCGGGTAGTGGCTTCCCATGCTGTTTTATTAATTCCGGTTTGTAGTCAAAAGTATCGAGTTGGCTACACGCGCCTGAGCAGAAAATGACAAGGACGCGTTTTGCGGCGGATGCGTGATGAGGGGCCCGGGATGCGAATGGTTTGTTAGGATTGATGCGCGGCCTAAGTGGTTCGGCTGGCGAGGCTAGGAGTTGCTGCTCCTCAAGAAGACTTGCGAGTGCAATGCCGCTCAGGCCAGTTGCCGCTTCTGCCAAGAAATTCCGGCGATTCAGGAGGTTCGTCATGGAACGTGCTGCTCAGTGTTGTCGGATGGAAACGGACAAGTGGCGTGATCGTGAGTGACCGGCGGGGTCGTTAACTTTTCACTCCATGTTGGGAGCGTTTCGTTGCTGAGTTCTATGTTGGCCCTGGCGGACACTCTTGATGTTTGTTACCTCCGACGAACCTATACAAATAGGCGTATCGGGTAATCAAGCATTCGGGATGTGGGCTTTGTCACTAGGGAATAAAAACAAATTCATTGGTGTTGAGCATCGCGCGGGTGAACTGTCCCAAACCAGAGTTTTGGATAAACTCGGTGCTTTCACGCAGTTCAAGCTCGCTCGGATCTCGTTGAAAGCAAAGGTTCCATGCCAGTCGAATTCGATCCGAGTTGCTATCAGCTTCTTTGCTCAGTCGGTCTGCGAACATGCCTGCCTGTTGCATGATGAATTGGCTGTTCAGCAGGTTGAGCGCCTGTAGTGGGGTCGTTGAGCGACTACGTTTCGGTACGACCATGCTTGCATCTGGGCAATCAAATGCACCAAACACATGTTCTCTTTCTTGACGGACTTTTGTCATGTAGATCATCCGCCTCCAGTCAGCCGGGCCGTAGGCTTTCTTTTCGTGGTAATGTCTTACATTTTCCCTGTCTCTTATACACATCTCCGAGCCCACGAGACCGAGGCTGATCTCG
>CAJXTM010000767.1 GCA_913061385.1 uncultured Rhodopirellula sp.
GGTCACCTTGCTCGCCGAACTCAGGGTCACCTTGCTCGCCGAACTCAGGGTCACCTTGCTCGCCGAACTCAGGGTCACCGCACATATCCGGATCACCTGCGTGCACGCTGGCATCAGTTTGAGATTCCCGCAGCCAAAGTGGCACCGTTCCAAGCATGAACAACCAGAACAACATCACCCTTGGAGATGCATTTTCTGATGGCCACAATGGAAACTGCAAACCTGTTACCGGATCTACGGAATCAAGGCGTCGCCAAAACACAATTTGGAAAGTCAAAGCGATCGGCATTGAAATTGCAAATCTCCCCAAGGCATCACAACGCTCGGGCAGAATGAAACGTGTCCAGAAAGCCAATACAGCAGCCAGCACGATCACCGCCGGCGATGCCTGCCAGCCCACTAACAGTGCCGGGATCGCAAGTATCACGATCAGGTCGATCAACCGGACCGTCGCTTTCCCCAGTGGATCGAGCTTGGGATCTGCCGTCGGGCAAAACCCTTTCGCCAAGTATCGCCCTAAAGCGATGGCCGCTACCAATGCCGTGATCACCCGAATCACTGCGTCGAAATACCTGCCATCTGGTCGCCAATCATCACTCAAGTCCATCTGCCATGGAACGACCATCAGCGTAGGATAAACCAAGATTGGCACAATGATGACCGCCAATGCAAAACTAGCCAGGTTCACAGGTAGCCGATTTCCATCCAAGCGAATCAACCCGATCGCCCAGCACATAGTCAGACCCACGATGTGGTACATGAGAGTGGTAAGAATCAGAGGATCAAGTTCGGGCAACCAGAGCAGCCCACCGTATTCTTGATTCTGCCGCGGCAAGCAGAACTGATAAATTTCCGCTACTGAGACTGCTGTCAGTGATAAACCAACAACTGCTTCTACGATCGGATAACGCGGTGAAATAGGCAGGCGGCATGTGCGACAACGTCCCCGTAACGCCAGCCAACCAAATACGGGAAAATTGTCTCGCGCTTTCAACTGGGAAAAACAGCGTGGGCAATGAGATCGACCGTTGATCGATTCACCGCGAGGCATTCGCCACGCGACCACATTCAAAAAGCTTCCTATTGATGAGGCTACCCAGAATGACCAAACCACGATCACAACATCGACGCTGCGTGGCAGATACAGGGCGGCGGGGGTTAAATACACATTCGCTTGGGCCTGAAGATGGGAAACACCAATTATGTAACCGGCACCAAGCAGCAAGATTGCCGCAATCGCGCACAAGAGGAAATAGCGGATGCGTAGAGGCCGGTTTTGCAATGCAAATATCTCAGCGGTTTTCCAAGGCGAAGATCGCCTTGAAACCAAAAAGTTTCGTTCATACAACAGTCGATCGCGAGAAAAATAACTCACTCACAACGACCACAAGCACCCAGCATAGACTGTGGTCGGGGAAAAGATCTGCGTTGGGCACAGAAACGAGCATCGTACAGCAGATGCGGGGATATGTGATTGCAGCGACGGAAAGCCCATTTGAACTGCTGCAGGACCGCTACCACCGCATTTTGACCCACAAGTCCATGCCAGAAGCTAGAATGGTAAACTGAATTACGATGACCAGAAGCCAAACACAACGATGAGCCGGTAAGATCGGCCAGATTACACATCCTAACCGTTATAGGCTGCCCGGATTCGTGGAAGCCAATTTGAATCCTGCAATAAGCCCGTAACTGGTGATACCGAGAGATCCGCTGCAGCCCCCCAATGTTCGATAAGAACAGACGCCAAAACCCGAGAATCAGCCAGTAATATTTACCGAAAATTCAGTCCATAGACGAGGATGTGAAGGATTACTGCCATGATCACCGATATCTAGGTTTGGTGATCTAATCTGTCCAACAGCTCTACCGTGCTCCAGTCGCCCGAACCTGACTTACGAGACAACATGTCTGAGGCGATTGACGCCGACCAATCAAAAACTTATGTCTGACCCTTCGCACATCCTCGTCGTGGACGACAGTCCAACACAACTCCGGCAAATTCAATTCTTGCTGGAGAAAGAGGGTTTCGTCGTCCAATCTGCCATGGATGGGATTCAAGCAATTGCTTCCATCGAAAACAGCATGCCGCTGCTCGTCATTACTGATTTACAGATGCCCGAGATGAATGGCTTGGAATTGGTTGCCGCGGTCAACGAATCGATGCCATCCCTTCCTGTCATCCTGACCACCAGTCAGGGCAGCGAAGAAATAGCATCCCAGGCATTAAAAGCAGGTGCAGCAAGCTACGTTCCCAAGCGAGAACTCAGCGACACCCTGATCCCTGTGCTGCAACAGGTGATGGCAGTGAATAAAGCAGCGAAGGCTGTACCGCAGGTTGCCAAAAATGCAGTGGAAAGCAACATCACACTTGAGGTCCCTAACGACGAAGCTCAAATTCCAGATATTATTTCTAGGCTGGAATTGCCAATGGTCGAACATGACCTGTTTGATGAAGGCGAAAGAATGCAGATCGCCATGGCTCTTGATGAGGCACTTTTGAATGCGATGATTCATGGCAATCTGGAAGTTTCTTCAGAACTCAGACAAATCGATAATGGAACCCCTTATGTAAACATGATCGCCGAACGAAAAGAACTTTCTCCGTATCGTGAGAGGAAAGTCACCATCAAGCTGGAAGCATCCAACGAACGGATCATTGTCACCATCCGTGATGACGGGCCCGGTTTTGATTCTGCTGCACTGCGTGACCCCACCGACCCGGAAAATCTTGAGCGTGCCGGTGGTCGTGGGCTGTTACTGATCAATGCCTTCATGGATGAAGTCAGTCATAATGACATCGGCAATGAAATCCGCATGATCAAGCGGAAAGAGACCAGCAACGGCGACGAATCTGATGCTGACGATGAGTGAAACTCGTACTCCACAATATCCGCCTCTGCGGAAACCAGCGACCGGACAGCGAACCTGTCGTGTCAAACAGGGCCTGCCTGTCGCCAATACACACCTTTCTGGTGTAACGTACTGCGACGGCTCGGTGGCAAGCAGTACCCGCTACCCCTGCCAATACAATTACTTCGAAACTGCCGCACGATTGGTATCACTTGTGCCCGGCTAAACTGTGATGCAAAGATGATCCGCGTGGACGTGACCCGCCAAAACGAAGCAATGCATCGTGACAACCGCTCTTCCGTTGATCAGCAGATGCCGTTGATCAGCAGATGCCGTTGATCAGCAGATGCCGT
>CAJXTM010000768.1 GCA_913061385.1 uncultured Rhodopirellula sp.
CTACACGTAAGGAGTCGTCGGCAGCGTCAGATGTGTATAAGAGACAGGTTTACTGTTGGATTTGTACGGCGGTTTACGCTTCATTTGTGGGGACCGTGTCATCATGGCTGATCGCGCACCGGTAGCCGACCAATGGACGCATGTTGTTTGCACGGCAGATTTCAAGTCCGGCCAAATTCGGTTTTATCTCAATGGAGAAGCGGCGGGTGGAGTGATCCCAAGTCTGAATGCCATGTCAAACGACTCGTTGGCGTCGATCGCAGCATGGGCCAGTGTCGCCAACACGCTGATCAATCATGATGAATGTGTCACTAAACGATAGGAAAAAGATGAATCTGAAATGCACAGGCTTTGAGCCCGAGTGGGGCATGTCACGACGTCACTTCCTGAATGGTTTCGGGATGGGAATGGGGGCCATTGGCTTGTCCGATTTGCTCCGGGCCGAGACGCAGGCAGGAGATGTTTCCAAGCTGACTGGTGGTGCGTTGTCCGGAACGCATCATGCAGCCAAGGCAAAACGCGTTATCTTTTTGTTTCAAAGTGGTGGCCCATCGCAAATCGATCTGCTGGACCACAAGCCTCATCTGAATAAAGTGCATGGGCAGCAATTACCGGATTCAGTTCGCCAAGGGCAACGACTGACTGGCATGAGTGGTAATCAGTCGAGTTTGCCATTGGTTGGTTCGCCATTCAAGTTTGCGCAACATGGTGAATCGGGGCAGTGGCTAAGTGAGTTGTTGCCACACACCGCAGGCATCGCCGATGACATGTGCATTGTGAACTCGATGTACACCGAAGCGATTAACCATGGACCGGGAGTAACGTTTATCCAGACGGGGTCACAGTTTCCAGGTCGGCCCAGCATGGGCGCATGGCTCAGTTACGGTCTAGGAACTGCAAATCAGAATCTACCGTCATTTGTCGTGATGGTGACCAGGAACAAGGGTGGCCAACCATTAGTGTCACGACTCTGGGGCAGTGGTTTTCTTCCCGCCAAGCATCAGGGAGTGAGATTTCGTTCCGGCAAGGATCCCGTTCTGTACCTGAATAATCCCCAAGGAATCGATTCGGCAAGTCGCAAGCGAATGCTTGATGCTCTCGAGCAGTTGCATCAACTGCAGTTGGATCAGCAGCCCGACCCTCAGCTTGAAACCCGAATCTCGCAGTATGAGTTGGCGTTTAAAATGCAATCGTCTGTGCCCGAGGTGGTCGATGTTGCAGGTGAGTCAAAGGAAACGTTGGATCTCTATGGACCCGAGGTAAATCAGCCCGGGTCGTACACCGCTAACTGCCTACTTGCGCGTCGTCTTGCCGAACGCGGTGTGCGATTCATTCAGCTTTATCATCCCGGTTGGGATCAGCATGGTGGTCTGCCCGGGGGACTTCGTAATCAGTGCCGCGAAACAGATCAAGCCTCTGCTGCTCTGGTCAAAGATTTGAAGCAACGTGGGATGCTTGAGGATACGCTGGTCGTGTGGGCAGGAGAGTTTGGCCGCACAAATTATTGTCAGGGGCAACTCAATGGCAATCAGTTCGGTCGTGATCACCACCCACGTTGTTATTCCATGTGGATGGCCGGTGGAGGGATAAAGCCAGGAACCAGCTACGGAAAGACTGACGAGTATGGCTATAACATTGCTGAGGACCGTGTTCATGTTCATGATCTGCAAGCGACAATCATGCATTTATTGGGAATTGATCATGAGCGACTGACCTACCGACATCAGGGCCGACGCTATCGGTTAACCGATGTTCATGGTGAGGTCGTCAAGCCAATTCTGGTTTGATTGGTTTGGTGTAGCCCCGTATTGGTGTCCACCTGAATCACGCGGCGATTCATCTCTTTGTGATGCAATGCAAACGCCCCGGTATGAGAAAGTTTGATTCTGGGTTTCCTGAAGTACGGCATTCCTTGGACGGGCGTCCTTCGAAGGCACTGTGGTGTAAAACGAAGGAGATCCAGTTCCTGTTTTGAGGCCACGATTAGTTGCCATATCTGTCAAGTGTTACCGCTTGTATTATGATTTGAGTTGTGACTTATCAATCAATTTGGCGGCTCGCGTTGTCTGTGCAGTGTTGCAATGCACTGACGCTCTGGCAGCGTTGTTTTGTGAATCAAGGATAGTTCCTGTAAGAGGTCGAAGTCTTGTCGTTATTCACAGTCGTGACCTGCATGACGCAGGTTAAAAAAATCGAGAGTCCTTTGTGCGATTCTGGTCACACTTGCTGCCTGCTGACCATGGGCGTACTGGTGCGTGCAAAAACGGAACAGCATGCATTGCATTTTTGTTCGGCTTGTTGTCGTGTGATGCAGGTGCCTTACAGGTATCAGCAAACGATTTTCAGGATCGTCTCGCTGATCTTGCTGCATCGCCTCCGGTGCCGGATGGTTTAGAGGTCACGGTATTCGCCAACGAACCGCTTGTTCGGCAGCGATGTTCCATAGCTTTCGATGCACGCGGGCGTCTGTTTGTCGGCATGGGACCACAATATCGAAAGCCGACTCCAGAAACTCCCAGAGACAGCGTGGTCATTTTGTCTGACACAACGGGTGATGGCAGGGCGGATACGAAAAAGATATTTGCAACGGGCTTCAATGCGGTGCAGGTATTGGCATGGCATGGGAATGATTTGTGGGTCGCAAATGCTCCAGACCCGACTGTCGTAAGTGATCTGGATGGTGATGATGAGGCTGACCAATATGTCCGGCTGTATGATTTCCCCCCATAGAATTGCACCATTGTGAGTGAGAGAATCTTGATCGGGCGTGCTGTCCGGAAAGGACTTACAGAAAGCCTCAGAAACGTCACAATTGGATCAGATCGCTGCCAAGCTGCGTAAAGCCGATGTGGAACTCGGTAAGGGCAAGAAGTTGCCCTAGGCAAGTTGCTAGAAATCGTTTCCTGAAGTCTCTGAACAGACTTATTACCGCTGGCGGCAGAAGTATGGTGGCATGAAGCCAGAGATGGCCAAGCACCTGAAGGCATTGGAGAAAGAGAACGCACGGCTGAAGAAGATGGTTGCCGAGCAGGCTCTGGACATGGCGATCGCCAAGGCGGTCGCCAAGGGAAACTGGTCAGCCCTGAACGTCGCCGACGCACGGTATCGACCGTGCATTTCTGTTTGGGGCCAGAAAGAGTCTCGGAGCGACGTGCGTGCCGCGTTCTGGGTCAACCACGCAACCCCCAGCGATACCAGTCACGT
>CAJXTM010000769.1 GCA_913061385.1 uncultured Rhodopirellula sp.
TCTACACGTAAGGAGTCGTCGGCAGCGTCAGATGTGTATAAGAGACAGGTGATGTGTAGGGCAGGTACAAGAAAAATGGTTCACCTTTGCGGGCGGTTTCGGCACGTCCCTCAATCCACTCAATTGCTTTGTCGGTAAAACGTGTCAAGCATTCTGCGTCAACAAAGTCAAGTGCGATTTCAAGTTGTCCACGCACAACACCGAGTTCACTGGTCGTACCTGGTTTGGTGAGTTGCTGATCATAGGGCGGTTTGATGCGGTAATCCGCCAAGGCGATCTTGTTCGGTTTTTTTTGTGTGTACTGGGTCGGAGGTACTTTTGCGTAACGCCCATCGAACCATGCCAGCACGCCATAGTTCATGGAGGCAGGAATTCCCCAGAAGTAGTCAAATCCTTTGTCCAGAGGCATGTCCAATACAGGCTTTGACCAATCTCTTGTGCCACGGTCACCCGGGAAGTCCATGCCAAGGTGCCATTTGCCGACCATAGCGGTCGCGTATCCGCGTTGCTTCAGGAGGCTTGCAAGTGTTGTTCGACCATCAGCTATGAGGCATTTTTTTTCCGCGCCATAGACCCCCTTTTTTAAAGTGGTACGCCAGCTGTATCGACCGGTCAGAAGACCATAGCGACTTGGCGTACAGACGGTGTCACTGCAGTGCGCATCGGTGAAGGTCATGCCTTCTTTTGCAAGTCGGTCGAGGTTCGGAGTCTCGAATTTTGCGCCGGGGTTCAAGCAACTGGCGTCACCAAATCCTTGGTCGTCCGTGTAGATCACGATCACGTTGGGACGGTTTTCTGCCAGTGTCATTGCATTGCTGCAAAGTGTTAGCAATGTGATGCAAGCAACTGGCACGCATTGAATCGATTTCATCATGAATTAATGCCGTTGGAAATGTTCGCCGAATTGACTGTATTTGTGATAGGGAACCGCGTCTTTTTGCCAAGATTTTACCGCTTGGTCATAGATCTGCCGCATGCGAATCAGGTCACCTGCCGCGGATTCAATCTCCGATAGCTCGGTCAGTTCTCCAGGGTCATTTTGAGTGTCGTAAAGTTCCTCCGTCGGAGAAATTTTGTCATCACGGTAGGGCCAGTAAATGTATTTCCATGAGTCCGTCACCACGGCGTAGCTATGTGCTTTGTCGGGGCCCCAGACGTTAATCAGTGGCAGTGAATCGTGGATCTTCGCTTTGGGATCGTCGTAGAGAGGCATCAAGTCCTGGCCGTCCATGTTTTCTGGGACTTTAATTCCTGCAAGTTTCAGAATGGTAGGTGCAAAGTCGACGTTGCCTGTCAGCGAATCGCAACGTAATTGTTTGCCACTGTTGCGGTGCCGTGGATCGAAAATGATCAGTGGCACACGCGATGATTCTTCGTAAGGTAAAACCTTTGAGCCGTATCCGTGCGAACCACAGAAGAATCCATTGTCAGACGTATAGATGACCACGGTATTCTCTTTCACACCTGCTGTGTCGATCGCCTCACGAATCATACCCAAGGCGACATCGATTGCATAAATTTGCTGATAGTAGGTTGCCATGACTTCATCGTATTTGTCGCTGTAGTTCCAGCTGTGGAAACGCTCGAATTGGCGACCTGTCCGGCTTTGCAGTGAGAAATGTTCCCCGTACTCACGACCATAATTTGCCGGGCGTGTGAATGTTTTTTTGGCATAAACTGAATCGAACTGTGGGTCCGGTGTGGCTGGTTTGTGGGGCGCTTTGAAACTGATCGACAAACAGAAGGGGCGGTCCGATTTGGCGGCCTCGGCAATGAAGTCACTGCCAAATGCGCCATACGACACAGTCGAGTGTGGATAGTCTTTTGCATAATCCACCATCGATGTATTACGCTTGGTTTGGTAGTTCGTTTGACCTGGACCTCCTCCCCAGCGATCAAAACCGTCGGCTGGCAAAATACCCTTTGAACCTGGCTGTTCAGTAACCTCGAACCCAAACTTACCAGCAAACGCTGTTTGATAGCCCTCCGCACGCAGTAGCATGGGGTAAGAACGATGCCAATGTTCCGAAAGCAATGCCCCGTGTTCAAAATTGCATCCCGTCTTGTACTCGTACATTCCGGTCATGATGTTGGCACGACTTGCCATGCAAATCGCTGTTGTGTCGTAATGGCAATCAAAGATCACGCCGTCTCGCGCTAAGTTGTCCATGTTGGGTGTCTGGACATCTGGGGTGCCATAGCAACCCATCGAATAAGTGCATTGGTCATCTGCCAACAGAAAGACAATGTTGGGCCGCTGGTTGGCAACGGTATCACCAGTAAGCCCTAGGCATGGAGAGCAAGCCTGCAGCAACAGGCAGAGAGTGAACGCGAATTTGGTCACCATGGTTTTCAATGATTCCAGATGTCAATTGAGTTGTGTGGAGAAGGCGCCGCCGCTGTTGGTTTGGCTGGCACGTGTAATTCAAAAGGGTTGAGTTGATGTTGAGAGGCGTCTTGCTCACTTCGCTGAAGCTCGTCCCAATCTTGCCGAGCAGGTCTTCCGTCTCTGCAGTTTAGCAGACGACGCTTCCTAAATTGCCAGGTGGGCAGCAGCGTAAAGGCTTGGCAACTTGATTCAGGCGGTCAGGCTGGCGATAAATCGGGAGAACTGCGTTCGCTTGTCAGGTCATGTTCTTAGCGCAACGCCGTTTCGGCATTCGAATCTTTCCTCGGAATGAACGTAATTCAGTACACGAGTGCAAATTTACGAAGTGGGATTGTTCTGCATTTGTCTGACCATATCCATTCCGCTGGCATCCTGATTGTCTCCGAGCCACGAGCTAGCACTGAACCTTGTAGGAACGACCAAAGCAGCGGGCCGGCTTTTGCCAGAGTACGTGAATAGCCTGCACTGAGGGCAAGCGACTCGACGCTGGTTGCGGTGCAATGCTGAGTGAGTCGGTCTCGAGAGTTCAGAATTTGGGTGAACTCAATACTCGGTGCGAGAGCCTTCAACGGATCACTAGCAGTGCCGTGCTGGCACGCTTCATTCCGACGGCGCAAGTGCTCAGTCGAGAGATTGACGCTGGGATGAATCGGTGCGTTTCTGATCTCGTTTTTTCAGGCCTGCACGATCCATCAGCGAACTTCGCATCAATTCTTCCATGTAGTCATCGTCGGCTGGCGGTGGTCCATAAGCACCTAACAACCTGTCTCTTATACACATCTCCGAGCCCACGAGACCGAGGCTGATCTCG
>CAJXTM010000770.1 GCA_913061385.1 uncultured Rhodopirellula sp.
CGTCGGCAGCGTCAGATGTGTATAAGAGACAGATTCAGGACAACACGCTCTTGGATCAAGAAAGGTGTCTGCTAAGCCAGCAGTATGCTCTGGATGACACGAAAACAGTGGAAGCTGCTATCAAGACCTTGAGTGATGATGCCGAGATTCTGGCTTTCCGCAGGGTTGCTGTGGGTTGATCTCAGCGATTCACGGGCAAAACTCGAACTTGCCCAAAAAAGATCACACGAGCCTCGCTGAATCCTGCTCGGATCGGCGAGGTTTTTCGTATGATGGAGAGTAGAAACTTCATCCTAGACAACACTCTTTATGTTCCAGCAGTGAGCCAAGCATGCCCGAGGAAACAGAGTCCGATAGTCCTCCGTTGAGATATCGGCGTGTCATCCTGAAACTCAGTGGTGAGAGTCTTGCTGATGCCAGTGGGCGTGGGATCAATGGTGAAGAGGCAGGCGAGATCGCGCGGCAAATTCGGCAAGCCCACGATTCAGGATGTCAAATCGCAATCGTGATCGGTGGTGGGAATATCCTGAGGGGTGCGCAGTTCTCCGGAACCAATGCGTTGGTTCAGGAAGCAACTGCTCACTACATGGGAATGCTCGCGACCACGGTGAACTCACTGGCGATGCAGGATGCGATCGAATCCCATGGGTTGCAGACTAGAGTCATGTCGGCAATCCCTATGGATAAAATTGCGGAGTCTTTCATCAGGCGACGCGCTATTCGGCATCTGGAAAAAGGGCGAATCGTAATCCTGTCTGGTGGCATCGGAAATCCCTTCGTCACTACGGATACCGCCGCAGCGCAGCGTGCATTGGAACTCGAAGCCGATGTGGTTCTCAAAGCGACCCGCGTTGATGGTGTGTACAGTGATGACCCTGAAAAGAACCCGCATGCTGTGCTGTACGAATCGCTAACCTACGCAGACGTGGTTAGCAAAAACTTAAAGGTGATGGATGCGACTGCCATTGCGCTGTGCCAGGAGCATCAAAAACCAATTCTCGTTTTCAACTTCAAGAAAAACGGAAATATTGTCAAAGCAGTTTCAGGAGATAATGTTGGGACTTGGATTGGTCCCACGGATAGCTTCAATCGCTAACTGCATATCTCACCTCTCAAACAAATACATCTAAATCTAATCACTAGGTCTTCAACCCAAGGACGCCAATATGCCTGCCGATGAAATCTTGATGGACGCCGAAGAGCGAATGGAAAAAGCCATCGCACACCTCGGTGACAGCCTCTCCGGAATCCGGACTGGAAGAGCAACGCCCGGTCTAGTCGATTCGATCAGGGTAGAGGTGTATGGCTCGATGCAACCGCTCAAGCAACTCGCATCAGTGGGCACCCCCGAACCGCAACAGATTGTGATTCGCCCTTACGATGCAAGCACAATTAAGGAAATTGAGAAGGCGATTGTGGCCGGCGACCTCGGAATGAACCCTCAGAACGATGGCCGAATCATTCGCTTGAATGTACCGGCGCTTTCGACAGAGGTACGCAAGAAAATGGTGTCACGCGTTAAAGAATTGGCCGAGGAAGCGAAGGTTTCGCTCAGGAATATCCGCAGGGACGCCAATAAATCTGCTGATGGAGAAGAAAAATCCAAGGACATCAGTGAAGATGACCGTGACAAAATTAAAGAAGATGTCCAGGACCTGACCAAAAAGTATGAAGTGCAGGCCTCCGAGATGGCTAAGTCTCGCGAAGCTGAAGTTACGGACGGTTGATTTCGCTTCAATCTTTTCACGCTTGATTCAGAGGGGCACGCCAACACGGCGGTGTCCCTTTTTTTTATACTTGCAGTGCGCAGGAACTGCACTACGCAATGCAGTGAAAAATTGGTCGGTGGTCGGTCTCCCTAGCGGAACACAAACCGACTGAATCGCCGCGCGATGTATTACTTCTCCCAGAGGTCGATGAAAATGAAGTTTCGTTTGTTGGGTTGCATGCTGCTTGTGGCTTTTGCACCGTTCTTGGGTGCACGATCGTTCTTGGGTGTTCGATCGGTAGTGGCACAGGAACAAACTGCCGATTTTACCCTACCGGCGACCGATGACGGTTTACCCGGAATGGGGCCAATCAGGCGATACGGTTGGTTTACGAATCTATGGAAAAACCGACGAGCTCAATTTGCAGAACGCGCCGCCGATGAACGGCATGCAATTGTTTTTTTGGGCGACTCCATCACGCAGGGATGGGGGGATGACTTTCGTGGTGATTTCAAAGATGTCACGGTCGCTAATCGCGGTATCTCAGGGGACACGACCCGTGGTATGTTGATTCGGTTGCAACAGGATGTGCTCGACTTGGAACCGTCGGCGGTTGTGATGCTGATGGGGACCAATGATCTTGAAGAGCATGCTGAGCCCAAGGTGATTGCTGCAAATGTAGGTTTGATCGTGAAGGAATTGGCTAAACACAATGCCGAGATGCCGATCGTCTTGTGTCTCGTCTTTCCAAGCAGCGCATCTAAGAGTCGTCCAAGTGAAAAAATTAAAGAAATTAATAAGTCATTGGCCGCAGAGGTCAAAGGAAATCGGCAAGTGACGGTCGTCGATACCTGGACGTTATTCGCTGATGAAAACGGTGATGCAAAGAACTTAGAATTTCCAGACTTATTGCATCCCAACAGGGACGGGTACGAAAAATGGTTGGCGGCGATTTGGCCCGTTCTGGCTACTCATGGATTCGTCGATAAAACCACGACAACGAAGGTAGAGGAGCCAGGTTTCAGCTCATTGTTTAATGGCACCGACCTCACCGGGTGGGGGTACCGACGCTCCAGCGACAAGATGAGAAAAAGCAGAGAACGGTGGTTGGGCCGCAACCCAGAAAATGCACCGGCTTGGCCATTGGTTGATGAAGCAGTCGACTTTGATGGGAAACAGAAGACGCCCGATGGACGATATGCTGCCATCAATGGAAGGCTGGTTGTCACCACGCCGGCCGAAGGAAGAGCTATCCAACAACTCTGGACCACCGAAGACATTCAAGGTGATTTTGTGCTGAAGCTTGAGTTTCGAGCCACACCCAATGCCGATAGCGGTGTGTTTATTCGGGGCCCACAATTGCAGTGTCGAGACTTCCCCCTTGCAGGGCCGTACAAGGATCTTAAAAAATTTCGTTCTGGTGATTGGAATGAACTTGTCGCTGTCTCTTATACACATCTCCGAGCCCACGAGACCGAGGCTGATCTCG
>CAJXTM010000771.1 GCA_913061385.1 uncultured Rhodopirellula sp.
CGGCAGCGTCAGATGTGTATAAGAGACAGGAGTTATCTGGCCCAAGAACCGAACATAAGGTCGTCGGCGCGATCTCTTTCTTCGGTGCCACCACTTACGTTGTCCCGGAGCTCTGGCAAAAGAGGCTCGAAAAATTTCCTTCAAGAAGCCAATCAAAGGCCGAGATGATGCTCAAACCTTCTGATGGTATGAGTCCGGAAGAGATCAAGACACTCGTGAGCGCGGACCAGCATCTGAAATCCAACAGCCCTCCCATTCTGTTGGTGCATGGAGACACTGACCCCACGGTACCGATTGAACTTTCCAAGCATTTGCATGAAGTAGCGAAAGAACGCAACCTCGATGTGAAACTGGTCGAAGTGAAAAATTCCGGACACGGGTTCAGCAAAGTCAGGGGAAATCCAGCCGAGCCGTCGATGACCTGGGATGAGACGCAGCAACTCGTTGTGCAGCAGGTGCTGGATTGGGTTCAATGAACCGGACTGCCTGCCGTAACTCTTTGCACATCGCTCCACCCTTCATGAGAAAGATTTTGATGATCAAAAAACCACTGAGCAGTATGCTGGCCTTCCTGTGCGTGATGCTCGCCGTGATGCAGTTTGCGGCAGCCCAAGAACTTACGTCGCAACAAAAGCAGCGAATCCTGAAGCGTTTTCCGCAAGCGGATCGCAACGGTGACGGCGAGCTATCGGCCGAGGAAATCGCCCCAATCAGGGAGCGTCTCGAAAAAGCTCAACAAATGAGAAAGCAGAAGCCAAAACAAACCCAAAATCAGCCGAAAGGTCCTGGCCCGACCCACGCCAATCTGCAATACGGCGATCACAAGAATGCCGTGATGGATATCTGGCTGGCGGACTCGAATGAACCCACGCCGATCGTTGTCGCTATTCACGGGGGCGGGTTCAAGGGCGGCGACAAGTCAAAGTATCACGGTTGCTCGGAACTCCAAGCGTGCCTGAAGAACGGCGTCTCATTTGCATCGATCAATTACCGCTTCCGCGACGAGGACCCACGCGGAATTCTCGCCTGTCTGCACGACAGCAAACGGGCAATTCAGTTCATCCGGCACCAAGCCAAAAAGTGGAACATCGACAAGACACGAGTCGCAGCCTACGGCGGGTCTGCCGGCGCTGGCACGACGCTCTGGCTGGCGTGTCACGACGACATGGCTGACCCTGACAGTGCCGACCCGGTCCAGCGGGAATCCTCCCGCCTTGTCGTCGGGGGGCTGATGGCCACACAAGCAACTTACGACGTGCTGCAATGGAAGGATATCATCCCGCTGAAGGAACCATGGACTTCCGAAATGGAAAAAGCCAGCGAGCCGGACATTCTGGTTGCTTACGGAGTTCAGTCGATGGACGAACTGAATTCGGATAAAGGAAAAGCAATCCGGAAAGAACGTGACATGCTAGCGTGGATGTCCTCAGACGACCCGCCAATCTGGATGAAGAGCAATACACGTGGGGGACCGGTTGCAATGAGCGACCAAAACCACAGGAACCATCACCCAGAACACGTTGCATGTTTAAAGAAACGGGCAGATGAGGTCGGAATGCAGACAGTGGCGATCGCTCCGGCGATTGGTCTGACACCGCAACCAGAAATCAGCATGATCGACTTCTTCTTCAAACACCTCGGCGTGAACTGAATTGAAAATCCCCTGCTCTCCGCAGCAGTCATTTCTTCCGAGACTTCGTTCGCAGCATCAGTGACGAACGAGCCTTTGTCTCAGATGAATGCTCGGGCAAACGCCATTCCTGTTTCCTCACACGACAACCAACCCCGTCATGAAACACCTTCTGTCATTTCTTGTGATTGTCTCGTTGTCATCTACCCTGAACGCAAATGATGCGTTCAGCAAAAAGATGATCGAGCTTTACCCCAAAGTTGACACAGACAACGACGGTACTCTCTCAAAGTCAGAAGAAGCTGCCGTAACACAGCAAATACTGAATCGATTCCCGAAACTGGACAAGGACGGTGATGGTGCCCTATCCACTGCTGAAAAGGAAAACCTGCTGCGAATTGCTGCCAACCGGGAAAAAAAAACCGCCGATCCTACCATTCCCCAAAATCCAAAGCAGATGCAACGGCAAGGGACATCGCTCTCCGTAATACTCCAAAACGCAGTCGAGCAAAATCAAGTGGCAGGCTGTTCGTTCCTTGTGATGCATCGGGGAGAAGTCGTATTCCGCGAGGCAGTGGGCTATGCAGATCTAAAGTCAAAGCGACCGTTCACAACAAATGAACTGTGCCCGATCGCTTCGGTGTCCAAACCGTTTCTCGCCAGTGTTCTGATGGTTCTGGTAGAACATGGGAAATTAAAACTAAACGATCCGGTTGCTAAGTACTTACCCGAATTCAAAGATGCCAAAATTCAAGGCGGCCAGACATCAGCACAGCCAATGACCATTCGGCACCTGCTATCGCACACAGGAGGATTTTGGGGAAACAAGGGAGTCAGTCCTGAGAAGGTGGATCTGATCCGCAACTTCACGCGTCCACTCTCTAACGCTGTCACCGGCATTGCAAATCATGATCTACTTTACGAACCGGGAACCAAGTTCAATTACTCAGGTGCCGGGTACTGTGTCGCCGGGCGGGTCGCGGAAGTTATTTTGGAGCAGTCACTTGAACAAATCGCACAAGAGACGCTTTTCCGCCCAATGGGGCTCAAGCGAACCACCTACCTGCCTTCAAAAACCATTCTGCAAACAATCCCCACAAGGTATCTGAAAAAATCCGGTGGGTTACAGAGTCAACCTTCCCTCTGTGACATTGAAGATATTCAATTCATTCTGCCGGGCGGTTCACTTTTTACCACGATGGATGAAATGGCTTCATTCGGTCAACTGCATTTGAATGACGGGATGCACAAGGGCAAGCGGATCCTTTCCGAAGCCTCCATCGCCGAAATGCGTCGGTTGCAGACGCCCAACCGAGCGTCAAGGACTTACGGCTTGGGATGGTTTCGAGACGACGTTGACGACTCAGGATTAGCCGATCTCATCTTTCACGGCGGTGCTCTGGGAGCACACTTGCGCGTTGACCGTAACCGCGAAATGGTGTGTGTTTTTCTTGTGCATCAAACAGGGGAACAAGTCGCGCCGCTTAAAAACAAACTCATTGAACGTGTCAACCTGTCTCTTATACACATCTGACGCTGCCGACGACTCCTTACGTGTAGAT
>CAJXTM010000772.1 GCA_913061385.1 uncultured Rhodopirellula sp.
TCTCGTGGGCTCGGAGATGTGTATAAGAGACAGTTCATCCACTGATACATCGTTGCACGCGTCACATAATTGTAATTGTGTTTGAAATGCAGCATGGGGCGGCAGTAGACGTCTGATTCATTTCCGATCATTGCGTAGAGCCATGATAGTTGTGGGTAACCATCTTTCATCATGTCCCGTGTCCAGTCGTCGGCAGCGGTCATTGCCTGCGGTCTGGGTGCGAAGAGTGCGGCGAGTTCCACGTTTCCAGTGTCGATTCGAAGCAGGTTGCAGTTTTCGCAGTAGCATCCGCCTTGCATCGAGGTTGAGACCATGCCATTGGGAAAAGAGACTTTGATGCGATCATCAATAGCGCCTAGTAAAATGGATTGTGTACCACCGCCACTGCCACCGGTAACTGCCAGACGCTCTGGATCTACGTCAGGAAGTGCAGCAAGGAAATCAAGTGCTCGAATCGCGTTCCATGTTTGCAGACCCATGATGGACTGCAGACGAAGATCTGCCTGAGGGCTGTAGAAAACCCATTCACCATCAGAGTTTTTTCTTTCTTCCGGGCGAACATTTGCGTGGCGGTGCGCGACCTCACGCGATATTTGTTGAGAATCGGCGTATCCGAGCATGTCGAAGATGAAGCAAACACATCCCATTCTCGCCAGTTGCGCGCAACGTGCAAGCTTTGGTCGCTTGCCGGATTTTGCAAAGTGCTCCGCACCTTGGGCAATTTGTTGTGCTACTTCGGCATCACTGTACTCTTGCATACGACCACCATGTCCATGCGGGGACAGTACTGCCGGTCGTGGACCGTTAGATGGGCTGTCCGGCCGAAATAGTAAGCCCGTCACGTAGTGGCCCGGCAAACTTTGGAAATAGACTTTCTCGACCGTAAAACCTTTGCGTTGGGTCTTGTCAAACACAACAGCCTCAAGAGGCGGCTTTTCTGGCATTGGCCATAGTCCGGTCGAAACCAGCACACGTCTCCTCAGTTGCTCTGATCTCTCGTACCACTGCGCGGGGTTTCCCGGGACCTTGAACGGAAAGTGCCCGTTCAATGTTTTTTTTGGGATCAGGCGAACATCATCAGCAACCGTATTTTCGGGCAGTACTGTTGGCGTCTGAGCCAAAGTTATTCCCAACGCGATGGTCAGAGCGAAAAAGATAGAGAGCGTGAAACGCACCGTGAACCTCTTGCAGCGATCGAATGAGTGGAAAGAACATCTCGGACGGCCAATCGGGACTCGCATTTGACGGCAAGAAAGCCAACAATACTCGCTTCGTTTGTCCACGTCCGTCAGTCTCGTGATTCAGATTTAACTATGCGTACAATCTTAACCGCCAATCCGGGCCAGATGGGGGCCTGGGTGGCAAAGCATGCCGCTTCAGACCTGCGTCAGGCGATTTCTGACAAGGGAAACGCTAATCTCGTCGTGGCTACGGGTGCATCACAATTTGAGGTGCTGAAGCACCTTGTCAAAGCACCGGATATTGACTGGTCCAAGGTGACAGGATTTCATCTCGACGAATATGTTGGGATTGCGAGCGACCATGGAGCTTCTTTTTGTGGCTATTTGAAAGAGCGTTTTGTCGATCATGTTGATCTCGCTCATTTTCATTATCTGCGGGGTGACCTAGATCCACAGACAGTCATTCGTGAAGTTGGCGATTTGGTGGGAGCGAGTGAGATTGATCTGGCACTGGTTGGAATCGGTGAAAACGGTCACCTTGCTTTTAATGATCCACCTGCTGACTTTGAAACCGAAGAGCCTTATTTGGTAGTAGCCCTTGATGAACCATGCCGCATGCAACAGGTGGGAGAAGGTTGGTTCGAGTCATTGGAAACTGTGCCAACACATGCAATCAGTATGTCAGTACGACAAATTCTGAAAGCGGCTAAAATTTATTGCAGTGTTCCCGACGAACGAAAGGCAGAAGCTGTCAGAGCGACGCTTGAAGATGTAATTTCACCTGCGGTTCCCGCCAGCATCCTCCGTGATCACCCCAATGCCACCCTTGTGATCGATGACGCCGCTGCCTCAAAGATCAGTGCTGATTTAAAGAGCAAATTGGAAAGTGGCGAATGAGCGGATACATTGACTTACAGGTCAACGGTTATGCCGGTGTTGATTTTAACTCGGATACCCTGACAACTGATGAAGTGGTGGAAGTCTGTCGCAGACTGAAAGCGGATGGTACCGATTCGATTTTGGCCACGGTGATTACGGCTCGAATGGATCTCATGTTGCTGCGTATTTCGCGGTTAGTCGAATTGATCGAATCGTCGGCGGAGATTGCGGATTGCATTCGTGGTATTCATGTTGAGGGTCCTTTTTTAAATCCGGCTGATGGTTTCATCGGGGCTCATCCAGCGTCTGATGCCAAGTCGGCTGACATTGGCAGTACCGATCAATTGCTGGATGCGGGAAACGGCAACATCAAGATGGTTACTCTGGCTCCTGAAATGGATGCAGACGCCCGGGTCACAAACTATCTCACCGGTCGTGGAATCGTGGTGGCTGCCGGGCACAGTGATGCTTCCTTGATTGATTTGAACCGCGCGATCGATCATGGCTTGAAACTGTTTACGCATCTGGGGAATGGTTGTCCCAGGCTATTGCACCGCCATGACAATATTGTTCAACGTGTACTGGCAGTCAGTGAACGATTGAAGATTTCGTTCATAGCTGACGGTCATCACGTGCCGACGTTTGCCCTCAGGAACTACTTCGGAATGGTTCCCCATGAAAATATAATTATCGTCACCGATGCAATCAGTGCGGCCGGGCTTGGGCCTGGGCGTTACGAACTCTCTGGTCAGGTCGTTGAGGTGGATGAAGATGGTGCGGCATGGGCTGCTTGTCGAACCCACTATGCTGGGTGTGCATCCACATTCCAACAAATGATTGAAGTGCTAAAAGAATCGGCTGGTGTTAGTGATGCTCAAATCAGGCAATGGATGATTGAGAATCCGTTGCAACTACTTGCGGCAGATCACGCAAGTGGCAGATGAATCAATAAGAGATAATTTAAAATACGAAAGGTGTTTATCGTGGGTGTTGAGGGAATCACAGAGGTCATACGTCGTCGACGCACTGTTAAGCCGAAGGAGTTTTCTGACCAACCAATTGGACAGGAAATTATCGACGAGATACTGGAGAATGCGAACTGGGCGCCAACGCACGGCATGACCGAACCG
>CAJXTM010000773.1 GCA_913061385.1 uncultured Rhodopirellula sp.
AGGAGTCGTCGGCAGCGTCAGATGTGTATAAGAGACAGCCCCATCTCGGCTAACCAGATGCGGGCAGATCCATCGTTACGATTCAGTTGTTTGTTGACGGTGGATGCGATCAGCAAAAGTTTTGGTCCTACACAAGCACTGAACTCTGTCTCGCTGGCTGTTAACAGCGGAGAAGTCCTTGCATTGATTGGCGAAAATGGCGCTGGCAAGAGCACGCTATTAAAAGTCCTCAGCGGCGCTCATCGAGCCGACTCCGGAAAAATGTTGATCGAGAATCGCCCCTATCGGCCAAGAGGGCCAAAGGATGCACGAGCTGCCGGTGTGGCAATGATCTACCAGGAACTCAACCTCGCTCCCGATTTGAGTGTCGAAGACAACCTGTTGCTCGGGCATTCCAATGTTGGTGCAGGACTTCTTTTTCGATCAAAGCAACGCGAGGGAGTCCAGGATGCGCTGAACATGGTCGGACTGAACTCCCTCAGCCCAACCGCCATCGTGGGAGAACAATCAGTCGCAACCCAGCAACTGCTTGAAATCTCTCGAGCTTTGATCAGCAAAGCCAACATCATCCTGTTCGATGAGCCAACCAGTTCATTGCCCCAAAAAGATGTGCAACGACTCTTCGAAATCATCCATCGCCTGAAAAAGCAGGGCATGGGACTGGTTTACATCAGCCACTTTCTCGAGGAAGTACGTGCGGTGGCTGATTCCTACAGTGTCCTGCGTGATGGAGAGAACGTGGGCGAAGGTCGCATTAACCATGTCAACGACGACCAAATCGTGTCGATGATGGTTGGTCGAGATGTCAATGATTTGTTCCCCAGTGTTCCGCACGAACCGGGAGAACCGTGGGTAAGCATTGACAGACTTCAGGGTGATTCAGTCGCCAGCGAAATCACCTTTGACCTGCGTCGTGGCGAGATTTTTGGCATCTCAGGTTTGGTGGGAGCAGGACGCACAGAACTACTGCGAACCATGTTTGGACTCGACCATATCACCGCTGGGCAAATCCAGATTGACAATTCAAGAGTCCGACATTCGGTACGATCAAAAATGCGGGCGGGCTTCGGAATGTTGTCCGAAGACCGCAAACAGGAGGGCTTGGCGCTGGACTTATCGCTGATCGAAAACACGACACTCGGCAACATGGGCAAGTACACCACCTTGGGGCTCATCAATCTGCGCGCCAGAAGCAGGGCGGCTCAAGCGTTGATGGAGCAAGTGGAAGTCAAATCCCACTCCGGGCATCAGCGAGTGTCTGAACTTTCCGGCGGTAACCAGCAAAAAGTTGCGATTGCAAGGATCCTGCATCAGGACTCCGAGATTTTGCTGATGGACGAACCCACCAAGGGCATTGATGTCGGAACCAAAGCTGAAATCTATCGGCTGATTGGAACGTTGGCGGCACAAGGCAAAACGGTCGTGTTTGTCAGCTCCTATCTACCTGAACTCCTCGCAGTCTGCGACCGCATCGGCGTGATGTCGCGTGGTGAAATGCGTGCCATCCGCGACGCCGACCAATGGACTGAAGACGAAGTCATGGCCACGGCCATGGCACTTGAAGAATCTCCCCTGATAAATCCCCGTGCCTAAGACACATAATTTCCCATGGTGAAAAAGTTACTCTGGCAACTCGGACCACTGGTCGCGTTATTTGTCATCTTACTCTTGTTCACGATCGCGGACAGCATTTGGGGTGGAGGCTTCTTCATGTCGGCGCGAAATCTTCGTGTGACCAGCAATAGCGCGGCCTTGATCGCTGTGCCCGCGTTCGGCATGACATTGATCATCATCTCAGGTGGAATTGATCTCTCCGCCGGGACAGCTCTAACACTTTCTGGCACGGCTCTTGCCCTCAGCCTAAAAGCGGGTGACCCAATCATGAATGCGCTGATGCTCATGTTGCTCACTGGCTGCCTATGTGGACTTGCAAATGGGGTCATGATTAGCGCTACCAAAGTAGTACCTTTCATCGTAACGCTAGGTACCATGACCATCTTTCTGGGAATCGGTCAAATCATATCCGGCGAATCCACAGTCTACGCGCCCAAAGAAAACGTCCCAGACTGGTTAACCCTCTGTTTCACAGGCGGCGAACGCGAAAAATATCTGATCCCAAAGATACCTACGAGCGTTTTGCTCGCGACCACCATGGGCCTTGGCGTTGCCATCATGATGCGTTACACCGTTTTCGGACGGAATGTTTTTGCAATTGGATCCAGTGAATCAACCGCTCGTCTTTGCGGCATCAATGTTCCAGGGACGATGATCGCTGTTTACACCATCGCAGGCTTCTTTGTTGCAATCGGTGGACTGCTCTACTTTGCGGATGTCAAGAATGGAAACCCCAGCGATGGCACCGGAAAAGAACTGGAAATCATCGCTGCAGTGGTTCTGGGCGGTGGAAGCCTCAGCGGTGGGCGTGGATCAATCTTTGGAACCATGGTCGGGGCGCTGATTATCACTGCGATTCGCAGTGGTTGCAGCCAACTGTCCATTCCGAATACCTACACCCACATTATCATTGGCTGCATCATCATTGTTGCAGTGATTGTCGACCAACTACGGCATGGATCCCCGGAGTGGTTCTTTCGAATATTTCGCAACCAAACCACCGCTTGATACATACCGTTACCGCAACTACTGTCCAAGCAAACTCGAGACGGTACCCAAGATGTTGCTAAAATAAACGACATGCTGATCTACGCGGTAACCAATGCCCCGTCGCGCGAAATCGAAGCAGGATTCAAAACAACGCATCAATCCCGAGAACACTTCTCGCGAAAATGCGCCCACTCGTCGCAGGAAATCAGCCAGTCCCGCGGGCAAACACCAGTCATGCAATCAGTGGCTGGTTTCCCTGCTCTTGAAATGCAGCGAAAATCGACAGGAAGACAACGTTGCTGCTAACGAACGGCAACCGGGTAGGCCCAACGAAAAAGTGGAGCGGGGGGGGACAGCATCATGAAAAAAACGACTCTACGCATTCTAGGATTCACGACATGGGCTGTCGTCATCTTTCTATTCATCGCAGGGCTACGAAATGAGCAACAACGAATCACCAGTGGCTCGGATGATTCGCTCAATAATTATCTGTTTGGCGGCCAAAGTGAAGTCCTCGTTCGTGCCCCTGCCGGAAAACTCCGAATTCACGACCCAGTGTTCCTGAAGCAGGATGGCTCGTGGGCCC
>CAJXTM010000774.1 GCA_913061385.1 uncultured Rhodopirellula sp.
CGTCGGCAGCGTCAGATGTGTATAAGAGACAGGCGTCTGCTTTACTCTTACATGTGGACGCACCCCGGCAAAAAGTTGCTCTTCATGGGTGGTGAATTTGGACAGTGGAACGAATGGAACCACGACGATGGCCCCCAGTGGGAACTCCTCGATTTCGAAAATCATCGAGGTGTTCAGCAAATGGTTGCCGACTTGAACAGAATCGTGGTCGAGAATCCTGCACTGCACCAACTTGACTTTTCAGAGCAGGGTTTTGAATGGATCGATTGCCTGAATGCCCGCGACAGCGTCCTTGTTTATCTAAGAAAAGGGCTCGACGGTACACCTCCACTTCTCGTGTGCGCAAACATGACACCTGTCGTGCGATACAACTACGAAGTTGGCGTTCCTAGCAGCGGTTTCTGGAAAGAGATTTTCAATAGCGACAGTTCCACTTACGGTGGAACAAACATTGGAAACTTTCCAGGTAGAGAAACATCAGGACGCGGGCACCACGAGCGTCCAGACAGCATCTCCGTAAACTTGCCACCGCTTGCCACGACGATCTTCCGACTTGAGAGTTGACCCGTTCTCGAGCACTTGCAAGGCCGCAACGTTCAACGCCCACCGTGCATTCGTGTCCACCTAGCCCCAGCCATGGCAGGATGCCGCTAATCGGGGTGCATGTGTCGTTCTCCCCGCGAAACCAACTGCGAAGCTGGGTGGTTTAAACCACCGCAGGCTTCGGACAAAGCCTACGAATCTTGGTCGCTGTGCAGTTCGAACACTTTTTTCCTAGGCAGAGGCTGACGGCAAGCCATTATCAACGTACCAGGAAACGGTATACTAAAAATTGCGTGCGGCGTCGCTCGGGTCTAGTCCCAACCCATTAAAAGTCTAACTGTAAACGATCTCATGTCCGTAAAGATGCAATTAGCTCGGATCATCATTTCTGAGCTGACCGAGAATCAGGTGATTTACCTGCAGGAGGTAGACGGCGATCGCGAGTTCCCAATTTTGATTGGCATTTTTGAAGCCACCAACATCGATCGACGCGTAAAAGACGGCTACGTACCGCCTCGACCTCTAACCCATGACTTGGTCGTAAATGTTGCCAATGCATTGGACGCGAAGGTCGAGAGTGTCGTGATCAGCGAATTGAATCAGAGCACTTATTTTGCACAGTTGCGACTGGTAAAATCAGATGGTGAAGTGATCGACATCGACTCACGGCCAAGCGATGCGATCGCTGTGGCAGTGACCTTTTCGCCACCGCTGCCGATTTATGTCAGCGAACATGTTCTCGAAGAAGCCACTTCAACCAACTAGATCGCACCGCACACCGCCATGGAAGTCTTTGATTCGCCCGATGCAGCTAGGCAATTTGTAAGCGCTTCGCGTTCCCAAGGTCGAACCGTTGGGTTTGTGCCAACGATGGGCGCGTTGCACGAGGGACATTTATCGCTGGTGCAATCGGCTCTTTCGTGTGAAGTAGCAGTCGCAAGCATTTTTGTGAACCCGACTCAATTCGGGCCGAGTGAAGATTTAGACAAGTACCCGCGCCCTCTCACCGCTGATCTCGAAAAACTGAAAGCAGCGGGTGTCAGTGCTGTTTTCGTCCCGACCAAAGAGAAGATGTACCCAGAGGGTTTCAGTTCCTACGTCGAACCACCTCAAATAGGCGAGACACTTGAAGGCATTTGTCGTCCCGGGCATTTCCGTGGTGTCACAACGGTGGTGTTGAAACTGCTGCAAGCCGTACCAGCATCGCATGCCTACTTCGGAAAAAAAGACTACCAACAGTGGCGAGTCATCGAGGCCATGGTACGTGACTTGAACGTGGGAACAGAAATCATTGGCTGTGAAACCGTGCGGGAATCCGATGGCCTCGCATTGAGTAGTCGCAACCGA
Source organism: uncultured Rhodopirellula sp. (assembly GCA_913061385.1). Classification (GTDB taxonomy): domain Bacteria; phylum Planctomycetota; class Planctomycetia; order Pirellulales; family Pirellulaceae; genus Rubripirellula. The sequence continues at coordinate 1,891 of CAJXTM010000774.1, forward strand.
TACCTGACCAGCGATGATCGAGATCGCGCCCTGCTGTTATCTGAAACACTTCGCAATGTCGAAGCGGCCTATCGGGCAGGAGAAAAGCGAACGGACATCCTGCAGAAAGAGATGCAAGAGACATTGCTTGGTCAGCAACAGGCGTCAACGGATCTAAGTCATGAGAAAATGCAAGTCGAACGTACTCTCGACGCACTCGACTACGCAGCAATTGTCTCCGCCGAGGATCTCACCCCACTGACGTCAATTGACCGCCCTGCAGTAGCGTTGATTGCAGGTACGATTGGAACCACCCGCTTGATTGACAACCGGGAACTGCGTCTGGTCTGAATCAGATAATCTGATCTGCCGTCGACTTTGCCACAGATTTTGCACTCTACCGAAAGATTCTCCGATGATTCAGCGTATCCTCATCACGGGTGGTGCCGGTTTCTTAGGCTCACACCTCTGCGAGCGTCTCGTCGAAGAGGGGCACGATGTCATCTGCCTCGACAATTTTTTTACCAGCCAAAAGTCGAACGTCCAGCACCTGTTGAGCAGACCCAATTTTGAAATCCTGCGTCACGATATCACACTGCCGATTTTTCTCGAGGTTGATCAGATCTACAACATGGCTTGCCCGGCGGCCCCGGGTCACTATCAGTACAACCCCATCAAAACCATAAAAACGAGTGTCCTGGGCTCGATCAACATGCTGGGCGTTGCGAAACGTTGTGGTGCTAGGATCTTGCAAGCCAGCACGAGTGAGGTTTACGGTGACCCTGAAGTTCACCCGCAGGTAGAAAGTTACCGCGGCAGCGTGAATCCGATTGGCATCAGAGCGTGCTATGACGAGGGGAAACGCGTCGCCGAAACACTGTTCATGGATTACCACCGCAGCAACAACGTGGATATTCGCATCGTGCGAATTTTCAATACTTATGGACCTCGAATGCACCCCTATGATGGTCGTGTCGTATCCAACTTTATCCGGCAGGCATTGAACAATGAAGACATCACCATTTTTGGTGAGGGCAACCAAACACGTTCGTTCTGCTATCGAGACGATCTGGTTGATGCGATCATCGCAATGATGAACAACGAACGTGATTTTGTAGGCCCGGTGAACATTGGAAATCCAACAGAATTTACCATTCTTGAACTTGCTCAGAAGATCATCGAACTTTCCGGTGCCCCCAGCAACCTGATTCACAAACCGTTACCGTCTGATGACCCGACGCGTCGCCGACCGGATATAACGTTGGCTAAAAGCTGTCTCTTATACACATCTGACGCTGCCGACGACTCCTTACGTGT
>CAJXTM010000775.1 GCA_913061385.1 uncultured Rhodopirellula sp.
GAGATCAGCCTCGGTCTCGTGGGCTCGGAGATGTGTATAAGAGACAGACCTGCTTCCCGTGATCGCCATGTTCGTGATCCCGATGGTCGTGATCCCCGTGGTCGTGATCCCCGTGGTCGTGATCCCCGTGGTCGTGATCCCCGTGGTCGTGTCCACTATGCTTATCGTGGCTGTGCGCTTGGTATCGTTCAATACGTTCGTTGGGATCGAGAGACTTCCAAGCGTCTTCCGAAATTTTACACAATTGGGTGATCTGCTCGATCGAAGATTTTTCCCATTGGTCCGTCTTGTTTTCAATTGACGATCGAACTTGTTCACTTGATTCGTAGATCGGAATCCACAGCCGCTCATCCATGTTTGTGTCTGCCGCAAACTCCGGTGCCCAAGAAACAAGGTCAGTCAATTCGGACTTCAGTTGCGGGTTCGATTGGTCATTCGCTAATTGCTTCAGTCGATCTCGAATCTTGCGACAGAGATCACCAAGGGAGTTTGGCATGTAGCTTGCCGTCTCATGATGATGCTCATGAGCGGTGGAATGGTTCGATTCTTTGGAGCAACCTGCACCTACCCAAGTCAGTGTTGCCATACTCACACACAGAAGCAGAAATCTCATTATTTATACTCCGGCGTTGGAACTTCTTTCATGATTCGGGCGATCACATCGTCAGTGGATTCGCCATGCGTGATCAATCGCACTGACAATACTGGATGCGCGACATGCGCCACATCCCAGGGAGTGACAAAGTCACGTTGGTTCAACATTGCCCACGCCTGAGACATCGCTTGCCATTGCATCATTCCTCTTGGGCTTACCCCGAGATCTACAGCGATGTCGGATCGGCTTGCTTCGACCAGGTCGATCAAATAATCGGTCACCCGTGGATGAACGCTGACTTCTTGGACTTTCTGCTGCAAAAGGACCAAGTCGGCCAATGAGATCGAAGGCTTTGGTGGATCGTCGCTACTGGACTCAGAGGAGTGTACTTCGCGTGACAGGATTTGTCTCTGAGCCTCGCGGTCCGGGTAACCGATCTTCAACTTGATTGCAAAGCGATCAAGTTGAGCTTCCGGTAACGGATACGCGCCATGAGAATCGATGGGATTCTGAGTTGCAATCACAAAGAAAGCGGATGACAACGAATGCGGTTTTCCGTCAATGGTCACTTGCCGCTCGGCCATCGCCTCCAACATCGCACTCTGTGTTCGGGGTGTGGTTCGATTGATCTCATCTGAGAGTAGCACATCGGCAAATACCGGACCGGGGTTGAACTCGAATTCCCGAGTTTTCTGGTTGAAGATACTGAAGCCCGTGATATCGGCAGGCATCAAGTCGGGTGTGCATTGAACGCGTGATAATTTTCCTTGGATCGCTTCTGCGATTGCTTTGGCCAGAGTCGTTTTTCCAGTTCCAGGTAGGTCGTCCAACAGCAAGTGACCACGCGCCAGCAGGCATGCGATGACCATGTCAATCTGATCATCTTTGCCCAGCAATACGCTGCGCAAAAAGGCCTGCAAGGAAGCAACGTGGGATTGAGTTATGGGACAGGCAGTCCCCGACTTGGACGTGTCCTCGTCAGTCATATTCATTGTACAGTTTTATGGTTGAGAGACATGATGGTTCGAACACGCAGTTGACTTACCAACTGCAGGGCATCTTGATTTACCAACTCATGGCCGTGGCCAAAGAATAAACAATCAGCCGAATCGGCGAATCGCTTCACTGACCTTGCGACATTCAAGTCAGTTTGAGCGAGATCTTCCAGCCAAGCTCGTTGAGATTTGCCGACAGGACGAGCCGAACCGGCCAGACGTGCTCGAGTTTCAATGATTTTGACCGCAAGCCTGATTCGCTGTCTTGGCCTTAGCCAGCCTGAAAAGAACCAGACAGTTGACAATAGATAATCAAGCCAGAATCGGCGCGAGATATAAAGACTCAAAATCGACAGCACCGACGCAAGCATCAACGGCCAATGAGTCATGGCAAATTGACGTGCCAAAAGTCCCCACGAAGGTTGGTAGTCAGGTTGCAGGAATCCAGGCGATGGTTCAATCTCAAACCATCGCCCATCATTTAGTTGAACCTCGGCCCATACGTGCACATCGTCTGGCAGGATACAGGCATGACCAGCCGTGATCTCATAGGCGTCGGGACGCACATAAAATCCGGTCACCAAACGTGAAGCAAAACCAAGTCGTTGAGCCATCAAAGCGGCGGTCGTGGCGAATAAGTGGTCACCACCGCGACGCGTTTGTAGGAACTGCGTCAGGGAACTCGCTGTGTCGGTGCCCTCACGTTCAAAGGCAAATTCCGATCGCAGGGTTTGCACGCAAGAGGCTAGCCGATCGAGAGGGTTGTCGTGACCCACTCGTGCCGACTCAACAAGATTATTAATTAACTTCCCGGTGGACGGCTCTAACTCAATGGTTTCGGGCATGGACATCGTCCCATGAGTCTTTTCCTTGAGATGTTCTCGAATTTCGTCTTCCATCAGGCGAGCATGTGCGACGTGAACGACCGTGAGTGGAGGCACTTTTTTCCGCCCTGGCATGAAAAAAGAGCCATCTTCGCTGATTGAGAAAAAGTCCTGCCGATTGACCGCTTTGATATGGATCCCCGCCGCCAGCATCGGTGCAGGGATCCGTTGCGAATCAAGGCCAATGACTTTGAGCAGCCCAACAGATACCGAGTCAGGGTCGCGCAGGAATGATGCCCGCGCAACTGGATCGAAAAACCAGACAGCATCCTTGATGTCAATTCGTGTGAGTGTTGAACGACTCAAATTCACGGATTGGGACCATTCATGCCCATCAAACGTGTCGTACCGCTGCATCGCCAGGCGAATGCCAGTCGGGCCATCCCACTGGACAACATCATTGCTCCGCACGCTTTTCGAGTGTGTATGTTTTTTTGCCGGTAAACGGTCCGTCGAAAAACCGCCGGCACCCTGGTCTGTTCTTGCCGCTTTCTCGTGCATTGGAATGACGTCTTCGCTGTTCATGCCCTGACGTCGTTCCCAGACATTCCTCTTTTTCTTGGGAGGTCCGAGAGAATCATTGAACATGTCAAACAGCGTGGACTCGGTGGATTCCAGAAAGATGTCAGAGTCCACTGCGCCGAAGGACTCAGCATGATCTCTGTCTCTTATACACATCTGACGCTGCCGACGACTCCTTACGTGTAGAT
>CAJXTM010000776.1 GCA_913061385.1 uncultured Rhodopirellula sp.
AGCCTCGGTCTCGTGGGCTCGGAGATGTGTATAAGAGACAGCAGCGTGACCGGATGACTGATCCTTCGCGAAGTTCAGAATCGACGACCCAGTAAAGAGTCCCGTGAAGATACAGGAAAGCAGGGAGTTCGCTCCCAGCCTGTTAGCACCGTGATAGTGATAATCACACTCACCGATAGCATACAGGCCCTCAATGCTGGTCATGTGATTCTGCGGAGCCCCCGCCAGCAAACCTCCGTCTGCACTCTTCGCATAATCAGCCCACAAACCGCCCATGCTGTAATGAACCGCTGGGAAAATACGCATCGGCTCGAGTCGTGGATCTACACCCTGGAATTTCTCGTAAATCTCAAGAATCCCCCCGAGCTTACGATCAAGCTCCGCTTTGGGAATATGCGTCAGATCGAGATAAACGCTCATGCGATCCTTCTCGATACTCAGTCCGTCGTTAACACAAATATCGAAAATCTCACGGGTCGCGATATCTCGCGGTACCAAGTTCCCATACTCGGGGTAGCGTTCCTCCAAGAAGTAGTATCGCTCCCCTTCGGGAATGTCGCGCGGCGTCCGCATGTCCTGTGGTTTCGTCGGAACCCAGACTCTTCCTCCCTCGCCTCGGGCCGACTCGCTCATCAAGCGAAGCTTATCGCTGCCCGGTATCGCTGTCGGATGAACCTGAATGAACTCCCCGTTCCCGTAATTCGCTCCGGCTTGGAAGCAACGACTCGCAGCACTACCAGTACAGAACACACTCATCGTGCTCCGGCCATAAACCAAGCCGCAACCACCAGTCGCTACCACGACTGCATCTGCTGGAAATGTCCGCATCTCCATGGAAACCATATCTTGGGCAACTACGCCACGACACCGTCCTGAATCGTCGAGCATCGGTCCCAGGAAATCCCAGAATTCGTACTTATTGACTCGGCCTTGGCTCTCCTGCCTGCGAACCTGCTCGTCCAGGGCATACAACAATTGTTGACCAGTTGTCGCGCCTGCAAACGCGGTCCGTTTGTAAAGCGTACCGCCAAATCGTCTCCGATCGATAAACCCTTCACCCGTACGATTAAAGGGCACACCCAATCGATCCATCAATTCGATCACTTTGGGTGCCCAGTACGCCATTTCCTTAACGGGAGGCTGATGATTCAGAAAGTCACCGCCGTAAACGGTGTCGTCAAAGTGCTTCCATTCGTCATCACCCAGCTGCCGTGTCTGGTCGTTACAGCTGTTGATACCGCCCTGAGCACAGACGCTGTGTGAACGTTTAACAGGCGTCAAACTGAGCAGATCGACCTGAACACCCAGTTCTGCAAGCTTCATCGTCGAGGAGAGACCTGCTAAACCGCCACCAACAACTACTACGCGATGCTGTGCCATAACTCTTACCGTTGTTGTCTCTGTTATTACTAACTATTTAAATCAGCTTCCGAAGAAGACGCGTTTCCCGAAATCACTCGCCAGTAGGAACTTCGGTTATTTGCTCACCACTCTCCGAGCGTTTTTCTACATTCGGAGAAACCATCCCGGATTCGACCGCAGCATTGTACATACGATCTTCCACCGCCTTCATTTCAACCGTTTTCTCCTGACTTGGGGAAACAGCCGCCCACCAAGCACTGATGCCAAGAACGGCAAGTCCGCAGCCGATGACCGTGCAAAGCTTGGATGCCCGAGCCTGAGCCGCAGGTGAAATCCACAATCCCCAAGTGATGCCAGACGTCCACAAGCCATTCGCTAAATGGTAGACGCATGCCAACATGCCAATCAAATAAAACGCGGGCCAGACATATCCCCACTCCTGCATCGCTTTCACCAGCGAGCTCGCAGCGCTATACGGCCGGAACATACCGAACCCGAGAGGCCGGATTACCTGCTCCCATGCCGGGATATGGAACCAACCATGTAAATGTAGAATATGGAAAAAGAGATAAACCAAAGCGATGAACCCCGTCCAACGCTGCCATGTGTAGCGACGATTGCTTCGAAATTGGTACTGGCTACTGTTAGATCTCCCCGATCTTGCAATCCAGACGCCTATGACGGCGTGGAAGATAAGCGGCGTGAAAATCAGGCCCCATTCGATCAACGGAAGCAATTTCCCGGGGCTGTGGATTAAAAAGACCGCCCGCTGGAAAGTCTCTGTCCCATTCAGCAGGCTGGCGTTCGTTGCAAGGTGTACTGTCATGTACAAACCGAGCGGAACGATACCCAACAGGGAGTGAACTCGCCGAATGATAAACTCATGGCGGAGAAAAAAGTTGGTTTCGGAGTTCGCTTGCGCGCTCATCTCTGGGTGCTCACGGGGTATGAATCCACTACCATGCAACCGTCAAAAAACCGTACAGACAACGATCCGGCACACCCGGATACCTATTCCTGGCCCTGAGGTAGTGGTCAGAGTTCGGAAAAAGACGTTTAGAACGATTGCGTGGGACGTACTGCCGAGTGGTAAATCCAACCGCACGCCCGCCGCAGATGTTAGCGTAATGCATAACGGCGGTGTGGGAAGATACCGTCATGCAGAAGCTTCGAATACATAATTCAGACCCCCGGACGGGTTCACCGTCGAGAGATTGAAACAAGGAACTGCGGCAATGAATATCTGGATCCTTGTCCTGCTGGCGGTAGCTGTCGTCCTCGTGAGCATTCTAGTGTTCCGTCTACATGCATTTCTGACCCTACTGCTGGCAGGGTTGCTTGTGGCGGCTTTGACGGGCAACCAAGCGGTCGAAACATACACGGACGGAGAGGTTGCCAAAGAGAAGATGACAGTTGCAGAAGCGGAAAAAATGCAATCGAATTCAGCGTTAATCACTGCTCCTACCCGGCTGACCGTGGCGTTTGGCCACACGGTGGGCAAAATCGGCATCCTGATCGCGTTGGCCAGTATCATCGGTCAGTGCCTGCTCGAATCAAAAGCTGCTGCGGTGATCGTCGACCGCCTGCTAAAACTAACGGGGCCAAAGCGAGCACCCGAAGCACTCGCCGCGAGTTCATTCCTACTTGGAATCCCGGTATTTTTTGACACCGTCTTCTATCTCATGGTGCCACTGGCCCGCTCACTTCGGGAACGTGTTGGCAAAAACTACGTCCTTTTCATCCTGGCAATCCTGGCAGGAGGCTCAATCGCCCACTCTCTGGTCCCTGTCTCTTATACACATCTGACGCTGCCGACGA
>CAJXTM010000777.1 GCA_913061385.1 uncultured Rhodopirellula sp.
TCTACACGTAAGGAGTCGTCGGCAGCGTCAGATGTGTATAAGAGACAGCAACCAAGCTGACCAATCGCAAGAGTAAAAAGAGTGGGGAGAGAACTGGATAGACCCTCTCCCCACTCGATTCAATGAGCCTCAACTCATTGCCTCGCTATCGTGCCGCTCTGTTACTGAATGTGCAGTTGCATGCCTACGCCAGCCGAACCAAACGCATCGATATTGATCATTTCGGTAAAGAACAAGAAGTCATCGATTCCGATCTCGAATGCACCGATCCGTGTGCTAGAGATCGTCGAGATGCTTGCTCCGCTCGAATCCTCCATCGACTCGGCAGCATCAAGATTCACATTGAGATTGCTGTTGACGGAACTCGCCTGAAAATTAAGAGAGGTCCCGCTGACATAGTCGAACACAAATATCTGACTTGCGGCCAGAGCGATTGAATCCATGCCTTCACCGCGAACAGCAATCGCTTCCGCGTCGGCAAGAGGCGTTAAGCCAGTCAGCCCAAAGTCGCCTAAATCTTCGCCGTAGCTAGATTGAATCAGAAGTACGGCCGCCACGATTCCAAGTATTGATTGTTTAAACATTGATGGTATTCCCTGCGATTATTAATGAGTTGTTTGAAGCGTTAGACTGGAAGGTGTGAGTTATGGAAGCAGGCTACTGAAGTCAAGCATTTTTCCTGCACCACCGATCTGCTGTGCTTGACCGATCGATGAAAAACCTGACATGGAAAAGAAAAACTCTCCCATGTTGAACTCCGCATCTCCAAACTGAACTCCACCAGTTGAACTGTTTCCAACTGCTTGCAAACCACTGTCAGCGGTATCGAAGGTAACCGAGTCTTTCCCAATCAATTGAGACGTAGCGTTCATGTTAAAAACAGACCCACTGTCTTTATCAACGATCGAAAACGCCATCGAGTTGGTCGAAATGGATTGCACAATCGTGTCACCACCGGCACCCCGAACTGCTTGCGCTTCTCGATCAGAGAGAGGCTCAATACCACCCAGCCCAAACTCAGAAACATCGGCGGCAAAACAGCTGGATGCAGCGAGCAGGCAAGATCCTGCGAACAAAGAAATTCTCATGTGATTAATTCTCAAAACGGGTTTTTACGATAGCGAGAAAACCGAACAAAGATGCTCGATCACCCGCCGGAAAGGTTTGTCCCCCCTATCCGCCAAATGATGCGATAAGCACAGCTGCTTTTTCCAGAAAACAAGTTGCAGTCGTTACGTTTGGATAATCGTTTGAAACAGATCATTCGAAAAACACCGTGAATCGTTTGCGTTTCAGCAGCATCTTTTTTTTTGACTTTCCAGTGATCGACAAATGACGCACTGTGAAGCTGTAACGGTTGCAACGACTGCACTAATTATTCGTGCAATGATTCTCACTACAGATGTCCGTATTGTTCGACACCCACAGAGCTTACAAGCTGAACAACCATGATAAAGTGCAACGATTAAAACGATTACATTGGTTGTACTGAAACAAAAAGCTAGCCGTCTCTTCTTCTCTTCCCACCAAGGACTTCTCGTTAATCAGTGCAAGCACACAACACCGACACAATTGCCTTTTATGAAAACTTCTCTTCAATGCGGTTAATCAAACGAGTCGATGCAAAGGGTACAACGTGGCTCAGAATCATAGAACGTAAGAACCGCCAAACAAATTTGTCACGGCGTTCACAGCAGTAATAAACGAGCGACAGCAGATGGTAGGTGTCATGCAGAAACTCATCTTCAAAATCGATTTATTACTGGGACTGATATGTCTACTTCTAATTGTTCAGGTGGACTCGCTGAAGGCACAGGAAGATATACCACCTCCTCTCGAAAAAACATTTACCTTCAACTTCGATGGTGCTCCGTGGGATGATGTCCTGCAACGTTTTGCAAACGAGACGGACTATGCCCTCCAGCTCACCACGGTTCCCAAAGGTGCGTTTCACTTCACCAGCGACAAAAGTTACTCTGCTGACGCGGCCCTTGACATCATGAACGGGCAACTCATTGATGCTGGTTACATCCTCCTGCAACGCGACAATTTTCTAATTGTTCATAATCTGGACAATGACATACCACCCAGCCTGGTACGGGTGATAAAGACGGGAGATTTGAAAACCTCATTGGGCAATGAGATCGCGGCGTTGCATATTGCTGTTAGGAATGGTGATGCAAATGTGCTTGCAGACGAAATCGAGCTCTTGGTTAGCGAGTTCGGTGCTGTAGATGTGCTCTCAGAATCGAACAGTTTGATCATTACCGATGTAGTGAGAAACCTGCGAAAACTCGACAAACTATTGATACTCAGCGAGCAAGACGTCTCGGACCGTCCTGTCGAGGTAATCAAGTTGAACCATGCACCAGCTGATCTAATCAGCGATGCGATCAATCAGTTCTTTGGGGAATCGGGCGCCGCTCCAGTCGCGGGGAGAACCGCGGCAGCACCACGTCGCACCGGAGCTTCATCATCTACGCTGGAGGGAACAAAGGTTGTGGTTGTTCCTGAAATGAACACCAACTCACTTTTGGTAAATGCCCAGCCCCGCTACATCGAGTTGGTGCGTCGACTCGTCGCTGATTTGGACGCCCCACCGTCCCAAGTAGTGATCAAGGCAATCATGGTGGAAGTGGATCTCGATCAAACCGACGAATTTGGAGTCGAACTCGGTGTCCAAGACTCCGTACTATTCGACCGTAGCATCATCAGCGAGATCCTGACGATTACGGAAACCGTGACGAACGGTAACATACAGACAACTGATCAGAGTATTATCTCGCAGCAGGGTCAGCCGGGCTTTGCATTCAACAACCAGCCATTGGGGAATAATACAGCAGTCAACCCACCTCGCCTGGGTAGTCAGGGACTATCAAATTTTTCAGTCGGCCGCATCAACGGCGATGCAGGATTTGGCGGGTTGGTGCTCTCTGGTGGCTCGGATTCCATCAACTTTCTCCTTCGTGCTCTGGCTGCAACACGCAACGTGTCAATTCTCAGCCGCCCACAGATACGCACCGTCCACAACAAGCCCGGCAAGATCCAAATTGGACAAGAAGTCCCGGTCGTCGATGGCGTTACCATCACGGCTGTCGGAAATGCTAATCCAATCATTCGGCAATCTGACGCAGGCATCATCCTTGAGGTCACCCCTCGAATCAGTCCAGACGGCACCG
>CAJXTM010000778.1 GCA_913061385.1 uncultured Rhodopirellula sp.
GATCTACACGTAAGGAGTCGTCGGCAGCGTCAGATGTGTATAAGAGACAGAATCGTACTTGAGGCGATGGATCGCATCCTTCCAGGCATCGACAATGAGATTGCAACGATCGCCCACCGGACATTCAAACGACAGGGTATCGATTTCCGCACCAACACCTTTGTCGCCTCGGCAAAACGTAATGGCGACAAATGCGTCGTTGCAATCAAAGATGGAGAGCCGATCGAATGCGAGCGTGTTTTGCTGTCGACGGGTCGAACCCCAGCAACAGACGATTTAGGGCTCGAATCGATTGGCTTGGAAACCGACACCCGCGGATTCATCTCAGTCGATAATCAATTTGAAACTGCGGTCGAAAGCATCTTTGCAACAGGCGATTGCATTGGTGGAGCCATGCTCGCTCACAAAGCGATGGAAGAAGGCATCGTGTGCGTCGAACGCATGGCCGGAATTGAAAGTCACATCAACTACGATGTCATACCCGCGATCGTCTACACTCACCCAGAGATCGCGGCCGTTGGGAAAACGGAAGAGCAACTCAAAGAGGCGGGTGTCCTCTACAACAAAGGCATCAGCCCGTTTGGAGCCAACGGAAGGGCTCGAACACTCGGCGAAACCGATGGACGAGTGAAAATCTTGGCCGACAAAGAGACCGACCGGGTGCTCGGCGTGCATATCATCGGCGCACGGGCAGGAGACCTGATCGCTGAAGCTACTGCCGCGATGGAGTACGGCGCAAGCAGCGAAGACATTGCCCGCACTTGCCATGCCCACCCAACGCTTGCCGAAGCGGTGCATGAGGCTGCAATGGATGTCGATAAACGGGCGATTCACACAGCATAGCCGTTTCCAAACGCAAATCCTCCATTGATTTCAATCGGATCGCGTGGCCCGCATGACTTGGCGCTTCCCGCCAACCGGGCCTCGCAGACACTCGATCTTGAACCCGCAAGCTATTAGCGAATCCTTCACGCGCCGATTCACGCAGTACGTGACCAAGTGACCACCACTGCGTAACAGGTCGCGCATCCTGCTCAGGAACTCCACGGTCCACAAATCCTCGTCCACCGCAGGGGCAAAAGGATCAAAATAGATCGCGTCGAACGCCACCGCATCTGAAAACGAAAAATCCCGCGCATCCTTATGATGAATGGTCACGCTCGTGCTGCCGTTGAATTCCCACTGATAGCTGCCACAAGCGGTCGTAACGCCAACGTTTTCGTACCACTCAAGGTACATTTCGCAAATGGCTGGACACCTTAGGCCGGCCTGAAGATGAAGTTCTCGCAACACTTCGACAGGCAACAAGTCCATTTCCAGAGCGTGATAATCCAACTTTGCATCACCACTCACGGCATCATCCACGGTGAGCAACATCCCCATCCCCGTGCCGAGTCCAATTTCAAGCACCGAAACAGCCCGTCCCCGTGCGAGTTTTTCCTCCACACCACTGTTGTGAAGGTAGACATGCCGCGTCTCTGCAAGTGCGCCCGACGCACTATGAAAAGCAATCCCAGTATTTGGATCAATCAATGTTCGACTGTCATCATCTGTGATTTGAATCGTTCGATGGGTGCCGGTAATTTCCAGAAGCGGGCGAGAACGAGGCATGAAAATCACCGAACGTAAAACAACACAGGAGCAAAGAAAAAGCTTAAAATGACGCGGTACCAATCTCATCATACTACTAGATCACCGAACACAGGCCGTACCGCCGTCCAACCTACGCCGGACAGTGTGCGTTGACCGCCGCCCTACCATGCGTTGGTAGACACAAGCCTCCGGTTACCCGAAAGACTAATAAACATCGGTAATTCAACACCTAAGTGTTGTTCTGTCCTTGAACGTTGCAAATTGGATTGGTACTAACCACGCCTCATACGATAGTGAGATTTTGAGGCGATTACTCGCAGCCAGCCGCGGCAACCCCTTGAACATACACGCATCGATGCCACTACAAGATTCCAATTCCCCCACCACGCCAGTTTCCGACTCCACTGCGGAGGCGATTCAACAACTCGATCTTGTGCGTCAGGCCTTGCAAAGAGTGATTCGCGGCAAAGTGAACGTCATTGACTCGCTTTTGACAGCTCTGCTTGCAGAAGGCTCAGTATTACTCGAAGACGTCCCAGGGGTGGGAAAAACGACTCTTGCGAAGTCGCTTGCTGGCTTATTGAACCTGGACTTCCAGAGGGTGCAATGCACTCCTGACCTGCTTCCGGCAGATATCCTTGGCAGCTCAATTTTCCAACCTGCAACAGGCACGTTTGAATTTCGACCTGGCCCCATCTTCTGTGATCTGCTGATTGCAGATGAAATCAATCGTGCGTCCCCGCGAACACAAAGTGCTCTATTGGAAGCGATGGCCGAGTCACAGGTCACCATCGATGGCACCCGCCACGAATTGCAACAACCGTTTCTGGTCATTGCCACACAGAACCCTAGTGGTTTTGAGGGCACTTACCCACTTCCCGAATCGCAGCTGGACCGTTTTCTTTTCCGCCTAACGATGGACTACCCAGATCGAGAGAGTGAGATTGAGATACTACTTGATCGATCAATCGACGAACCAGGTTTCCACTTGGAACCTTTGATGGAGAAGGAAAACTTGATATCCCTGCAGAAGGCAGTTCGCCACGTAGAAGTAAACAGAAAGGTCGCCAGCTACATCGTGATGTTGGTCAATGCTACCCGACGCGACACACGCGTACGCATCGGCTGCAGTCCGCGAGGTTCAAAAATGCTACTTCGCGCCGCCCAATCTCGAGCGTTACTGAACGGGCGACAGTTCGTTTTACCAGACGACGTGCAAGCGTTAGCAGTGGAGGTCATAGCACATCGCATTGCTTTACGAACCAGCGGCAATAGCAGCGTAGATGCTGCCCATGTCGTACTTGACATTGTGAAATCAACAGAGGTACCAGTGTGACCGTTGATGGCACCCACGTTTCCGGCGGAAAAAACTCAGGATTGTTTGTACGCCTAATACGAACTGTCTATTCAGCAGTAACGGCCCCTTTGCGGGCTTTCCAAGCCGTTCGTCAAGCAATGACCCCGGCATCTGTCAGCGTGTTGCTCTTCGGTATTGTGACTCTTAATATCATTTGGGGGTTCCCGTGGACGGGTCTATTTCTGTCTCTTATACACATCTCCGAGCCCACGAGACCGAGGCTGATCT
>CAJXTM010000779.1 GCA_913061385.1 uncultured Rhodopirellula sp.
AGATCAGCCTCGGTCTCGTGGGCTCGGAGATGTGTATAAGAGACAGGCCCTGCACAGAAACCGCAAGGCGTTTCGTTGCGCTGAGTTCAACTTTTGTCGCGAGTGTGCCAAATCCGAATTCCTCGATCACAATATTAGGATTTTCCTCGCCACACTTGACAAGAATCCCAACGGTTGCAGGATTACTAATCCCAGCTGCGAATCCCCCCCTGCCAGACACATTTTGGCTTCCCGATTGGGCGATCCATTGAAACTGCTTTCCATCTTTGCGATCGCGAGTGACGGCCAATGTGATCCCATTTTGTTTTGAGGTTGTGATCTTACCCGCCAACTTACCATTGCACCTGACCTCCACGTGTTGCATCTTGGGGCACAGGTTCACTCGCAATCCGCCGACAAGCAAGCCAACGCGAACCTCGCTCGTTGTCTTATCGTGGAGGTTGGTCTTCAAAATGACCGTCTCACCGAGTGCCAACGGGCTATCCTTGAGAGTGATTACCCCCAACTCTCCCTGAGGCATTGTAGGCTGCACCGCCAAATCCCCATCCGCAACAGCGAGTGCTTTGTTCAGTTTGGATACATCGAATTTTCTCTCTAACGGCATCTCAAAGTCGTTCATGATCTGCAGCCCCGCAAGCCAATCAGCTGGTAGCTTGACCGATCCGTTCTCGGGCAGTTTCTCTCCGGTTCCGGAAGTCGTGTCAGGCGTCGCATTGCCCTTGGTACCCCCGGGGCGCATTGCGTTCTCGGGCCCTTTTGATGATTCCATCGAAAGCCCGTCCTGAGCCAACATCAACTCGAGAGCACTCTTCCCGGCGGGTCGCGGTTTGGTTTTGGGTGGTGCACCACCCATGATACGATTCTGCTCAGGCGAGTCGGTGTTTCTGCTCACGTTTGTCTTTGACTGCCCGGGCCCCCCTTGCTTGGGTGCAGGTGTGGTCGGGACACGGTTGACGGAACCACCGCTACGGGACTCTGGAACGGAAGCAGCAACAGAAGCAACACGCCGCGTCTTATTGTTGTTGTAAAGCACGAAACCAATCGCACCAAAAAACAAAACGGAAGCCGAGGCCACATGCACTCGCCAATCATTCAACAGTGACTTTCGTCGTAAGGGTCGGAGAGGCTTCGGCTTCTCAGCGGCTTCATCCTCAGAATCTGAATCAATCGCCGATGTGCGACTGCTTACTCGATTCACTTGCTCCACAGGCGGGCTTGGAATCGGTGGAGGCTCGGGCGCGGACTGATCTATTTGTAACGATTCATCGTAGATCTGCTTGGCTTCGGCTCCCAAAAGGGTCCGTCGCGCTTTGGCAACTTCGCTTAAAAGTTGTTGCACAGATTCGCGATTTGGACCCGCTGCCATCGGGTGCAGATACGCAGTGGTCTGCTTGGCAGCCGCATCAATGGCAGCCAAGTCGTCCTCAAATTCATCGACTCCGAGCAGGCGATAGAAACTCGGCGGCTGGTCCTCAGGTGGTATCTCTAACCATTCCCAGTAGGGGTCAAACATTTCAGGCGAATCTGACATATCGTTTATTTGAATAGGCGTTACAGACCATCGAACATCCCTGCGGCCTCGGCTGCTCTCCAGATTCTACACTGCCGCCCCCCTTCTTACTGCGCTCGGATCGCAGCCTGGGGCTCAATGGTGATTTGGACTCAAAAATTCACTCCTATGACCGCTGCAATCTAACCTATCAGTCACCCAGTCCTGCCTTTGACAAATCGAAAATAAATCCCTTAGATAGCGATTCATAGATAGAGACCAGCTCGGAGCTCAATCTCAATGGGGTTTAATTCCCCTTGACCATCTGAGCATGAAGAGCTTGATACCTTGCATACCAATCGCTCTTTTTGTCCATCGTTACAAGCCTCTTGGACAAAGCTTGCTCAATCTCGGTGGTTTGTCGCATTTTTCCGCCAGCATCTTTGATTTGCACAGCCAGCTGAAATCGGCACCAGAATAAATGGTATTGGGCCAATGCAAACTGTTCTGCATGGCGAGGCGTGCTCCCGGCCGAATACAAACTCGCGTGCAAATTCGTCACCAATTTTCCCCAACCCCAAATCGGCGAAAACCCACTGGGGCCCTCAATGGCTGCAAGCAAATCACTTGGACGTTCGAATTCAACTGCAACTTGCTGTAGCGACACCGCCGCGGCAATCTGCAACGTGAATACATTGGGCTCATCCGCAAGCATGTCCTCGATTTGCTTGAGGGACTGCATGACCTCTCCCGAACGCCTCAACAATTCAATACGGCGTAGCTGAGCTGCTTGCAGGGACTGCGGGGGGAAATCATCACGCTTAATCGCATCGCCAAAAATTTCAGCCGCGATCCGGGCAGACTCTTTCGCGATTTTGCCATCTTTCGCATGTTCTCCCACCAGAGCCCATGATTCAGCAAGCCAAAGTAAGGTCGTCGTTGGCACCGTCACCGCATCTTTCATGATCTTGCTGGAAATTCCCTCCGCCGCATCAAAATCACTTTCAGTCAATTCACCTGCAGTTTTCAAACGCTCAAACGTGACCTTTAAAATTGACAATCTGCGTGCAGCCACCTGCTCTCCTGAAGCTCCAAGCAACGCTGCTAAGTTCTCAATCGCCTGCGTTGCTCCTTTGGTATCACCTTGTTGTTGACGGGCATGAAACAGAACATCGAAGAGCTGTTTGACGACGGTTTCATCAACCAGCATCGCAGTCTCGTTTTCATCATTTTCGCGAACCCGGATCGACGACAACACTGAGGGAGGGTTTTTCGTCAACCATTGCTCAGCCTTCTCAAAATCACCACCAATCAAATCAATCTGCGATAGAGCCAGGCGGGCCTCCAGATTCGCAACCGAAAGCTCTGTTTGATCTCTTTCTATCTCGCGTAATCCCTTCGCCAACAATTGCCTGACTCGCTTTCGGTCATCCATGGCAATCGCTGTACCGGTTTCGACTTGCTGCTGCCGCAACACGCTCCATTCCGCCATGCCACCTGCAACCATTGCGGTCCCGTGATGATCCGATGATTCCGGGATATTTCCATAAATCCTGATAGCCTCTTGTGGATGATTAAACGCCTCATACAGATAGGCAACATTGAGCCAAATCAACGCATTCTGTTGCTGTCTCTTATACACATCTCCGAGCCCACGAGACCGAGGCTGATCTC
>CAJXTM010000780.1 GCA_913061385.1 uncultured Rhodopirellula sp.
TACACGTAAGGAGTCGTCGGCAGCGTCAGATGTGTATAAGAGACAGGTTCAATGTGACTTGACGTGCGAATGCTCCAGAAAAACCGGTGCTTCCTTCGAGTACCATGTCCCAGATGGGATCAAAGCGTCGACGCCCGCCCCACGAGAACTGCCACATCCGCCGTTCGGGGATGCCCTGATCTGCAATGGCACGATAGAAATCGAAATCGATGATATTGAGTCGCCCCTGTGGCAGAATCAAGAATCGGTCATAGGCTCCTCGCCAAGTTGGCGCATCCATCCCCGTGCCCGGCGTATTGGTGCTGACCAGAAACGGCATCCTGTGACAATTGCCGCAAACGTTCGGTCTGGGTTTTCCGTCGTAATCGCCATCGATGTGAAAGAGTTTGAAACCTTCCTGTGCCCGATCCGAGACAACATTGCTGTACGCCCGCTTTTGCGCTGGAGGATAAGGCACGCTCAGCAGAAAATTTGCCATGTCATCGCGCTCAGCCGCACTCAACGCTCCTGACTTGCCCTCATCATTGACAGTCGTATCTCCCACGAGGCTCATGGTGTTGGCAATTCCCCCGTCAATCAGATGCCGCGTGGTACTGACAGGGTCATCCCGCTTGCTGTTGGGAGGATCCGATCCATGAATGTTGGCGCTGTTGTTACCACCATAAGGGTCGCCCGGTATCCCATCCCAATGGTAGGGTGCGGTGTCTCTCAAACCTCGAATTGGCATGGTAGACCGAGGCATAATCTGATTACCTCCCGTCACCACAGGGGTCTTCAGCACCCACAGCAACTGGTCCGTGTGACCGTCTGGATGACAGCTGGCACAAGCAAAGGTTTTCGTTGTCGAAGCTGCCGCCGTATTGAAAGCGATCCTTCCGCGTTTGACCGCCGGATGAGTGGGATCTTCAAGCGTAATCGTCTCCACGACGCTGGGTGCGGCAGGATCGGAAACATCCATGAATGAAACCGTATTGGCCACCGCATTGAGCGTCCACGCAGCAGCAGTGTTACCGCTGGCATCGTTCTGCAAGGCGATTCCCCGGGGGACCGCGTCAACCCCAACCCGCCCCAGCACTTTGCCATTGGTCGCATCTACAGTGAAGAACTGATCAGAACCTGCGGCAGACACAAACAGAGTTGCGTCGTCATCACTGACTTCAATTGCAAAGGGCGTTGCAAGTGCATCCTGTGGATCAGGATGCTCAGGAGGCAACGGCTCGAGATCCATGAAATGGACGTCTGCTTTGTATTGCTCGGAACGCGAGAGTTCATTGGTGCGAGGCAGCACGCTTGTGATGCGATTAAGAAATGCCCGATTTTCCAATTCAGCCAGCCCATGGTCTTTGGTACCCGCCCTTCCATTGACTTCGTTTCGGGCATCCGTCTGTGCGATATAGACTCGCCCTTTGGAATCAACTGTCATCCCATACAGAAGCGTGCCGAGCGAATCGACGGTTTCGACCAAACGATCAGATTCGGTATCAAAGACAAACAAATCACGATCGGGCACTTTCGGATGTTTGACAATGTCAACCACCGCCCCAAGCGACAGCACATTATTGTTCGCTATTGCATGCTCATGAGCATTGAACGTCACCAGATCGCCATCGAGATCACCAGTGCCACCAGACAACTGGGTTTTGTTGTTGGACTCAAACGGAATCACATACAGCAAGCCATTGCGAACAACGATCTGCCGGGGATCCTGCGCTGTGATTCTCAAATGCCCTGTGACCTCGCGACTTGCTACATCAACGGTCGCAATTTGGTTCTCCGATGACAAAGCAACATAGGCTTTCTCGTTACTCGCAAACGCAATCCCAACGGGCTCGTCAAAACGAGTCGCCCTTGTCTTCGGATCAAACTCCTGAATCGTTCCAACGACCTGCAAAAACGTCGGACTGGAGGCATCCGTGTCGATCACACTGACGGAATCGGAAACATGATTGGAGACCCATAATTCTTTTCCATCCGGACGAACGGCAAGACTGACAGGATCAATGCCAACGTTGATTCGTTTGGTGATTTCACGCGTATCGGCATTGACTACATCGACCGTGTCCGACGGTGTATTGACTACATAGACAAATCGATCAAGCAACCGAATCGGCGATGCGTGCGGACTTGCGAAGGTAGGATGCCCGACTGCCTGCATTTTGCTGGACGCTGCATTGGCAGCGTAAACGCTCTCAGAGCCAACAAGATCCCTTGCCTGACGCGAATGATCGATCCAGACATAGGCGAGCAGACTGCAGAACAAAACAAGACTGATTTTCTTTTTCATGAGACTGTCCTGATCGAAAGCGGGAAACTGCCTGACTCGGGCAGCCGAAATCAACTAGAACTGCTGAGCAGTTGCAAGACAAGCTTTTTGGCGATGGTAGTTACGCAGCGATACCAGCGAGTCGTCAAAACTGCGCGACTGGTACATGAAGCGTGCGTTTACCAAAATCAGCAAGCCCAGAAAAACCAAACCAACAAACGACTCCCCCCACGCTCACGTGGGCTTTGTAGAATCCTGAAGGACTGCTTCTCCGCACGATACTTTTTTCTTCAAAGCCCGCCCTGCTGCCGGACAGGTCAACATTCAGGAACAGGCAAATCAGGAACAGGCAAATTTCTGCAGGCCCGATCAAAATGAACGCAGCACTCGGCATTTGAAGCATCGCAGGTTCGAGCAGTTTCACGTTAGAGGCAGGCATCCACCGACGAGCAAAGCCCAATACCCTCGCTAGGCGGGTTGCCGAAATATCGCTGCCCCATTGTCCTCGATCCATTGTCCTCGATCCATGGCCATTCATCATCGAGGCACCAGATCGGCATGAGCCAACAATGATCACCTCTGGGATCACCTCTGGGATCACCTCTGGGATCACCTCTGGCGAGCCATGACGATCGCTACAAATCCACGTTCCAAATTGCACAAAAACCAGCAAATTCGTCGAAACTTAATCAAAAAAACGAATTGATTGAGGCGACGTTTTATCGCAAAAACGCGGTCTAAACATGCCTATAACGGCATCGCACACAATGTTCACGGACCATAAATTCACAAATTGCAAGCAGGGGGGTGTTTTTCATCTCCTCTCGATTTGCTACCAAATGCGTTATTAGGGCTGTCTCTTATACACATCTCCGAGCCCACGAGACCGAGGCTGATCT
>CAJXTM010000781.1 GCA_913061385.1 uncultured Rhodopirellula sp.
CGAGATCAGCCTCGGTCTCGTGGGCTCGGAGATGTGTATAAGAGACAGAGCAATAGTTGCGGCTCTCACACTCTCAGCATTTACAACATCTTCAGCGTCTGAGGTCGTGGATTTCGGGCTCCAAGGCGTAGAACTGATGGATGATGTCAGTGCGAAGCAAGTGCGTGGAGCGGGCTTCTCATCAAGTGAGTCCGTTGGAATGACCGCTATGCAGATCTTTCTATTCGACAGTAACGGTGGCTCATCGGTCAATCTTTCCAGTAGCTCTATCAATCACGCGACTGACGTCCACCAAATGCATCAACATGATGATGAGTTCCAAGTTGTAGTAAGCACAACTGACTCGTCAGTTGCCCTTGGCCAGATGGACCTCGAAGTCGGCGAATTCTGGTTTGGTGTCACAGATATCAACCTCAATGCATTCGGAGCTGGCACTGCTTATGGATCACCATTGGTATATCTTGCAAACTAAGTCTCGCAAGGTACTTTAAACGCTGCCGGCATCTTCTATTACGAGTCGGCATGTAGAAAAAAGTGTCCGTCTGGCCCGCAGTGGCCACGACTGACAAACACCAAGATTGACAAAATCAAAATTGGCAGCAGCAAAATTGGCAACGGCAGCAGCAGTGGGGAGAGCATTGGATAGACCCTCTCCCCACTCGATTCAATGTGCCTCGATTCATTGCCTTGCTATCGCGTTAATTTAGCCTCGAATGTCAGGCTGAACGCCACATACGGTGGAGCCAAATGTATCAATGTTAATCATCTCCGCAAAAACGAGATGTCGTTGAACAGTGCTCACAACAGTGCAACTGCTTGTGCCGCAAATCGACAAGATATTGGTATGCTCCGAAGCAACTGGTACACGCACAGTGAAGTTTCTCTTCAGAGAAACTTTCGTCGCCGCTGAAACGAATGAACCACAAATCCCAGCACATCGTGAACCTGCTTCAAGAAGCTCAGGATATGCTGTCGGCTGAAATCGGATGCCCACGCCTGTCAACGAATCTTTATCACCAACCTGACCTGGCAGCGAAAACACGAGTGTTTGGAGCTATAAAGCTCGACGACGCAAAACAAATTTGCAAAATTCTGATCAAGACTCCGCGTTTGAAAGCGGTTCTTGCTGAAGCCGGCCTGGACAAGTGATTTGGAAACTCGACGCTAAGAAAAACTTCTCAGCCCGACCAGAAACGGCACAATCAGTCCAACGAAGCTACATCGAATCGAAACGTCGTGCCTAAAAGATGTTTAGTAGCCCTCAACCACACAAAAGTATCAAGCACGAGAGAGAACGACGATCAACCGATCTCTGAACCGATCTCTGAACGTTTGCTCTACTTCTTTCGCTACGGCCATCAAACGAGTCCTCGGTCGCCCTGCCAAGAAGGCTGACCACTGGATTTCAAACACATCTTTCGAATCTGCAAACGCGAAAGACTCAAAGTCCCGGCGAAACAGACAAAACACGCCGTTTGCACGATCGTGAACACGACTTCAACCGTCGTCGCGTCAAACGTCCAAATCGTGCTTTTTCAATTTGACTTCATATTCAATAGCACAGTGAACGATCACTCATTGAAGGTGCAGACGCTGATCGACGCGTTTACGCAGCAGTGTATAACGCGGGAAGCGAATCGAAACTTAACAGTTGACGACCTTATCAGACTGCTGGTGGCTCGATTCGCAACCTCTGGCTTACCAGAGATCATTTGCAACGCCAACAGCTCACAAGTTCGTCAACACACGCGAGCAATTCCTTGGATCATATCCATTTAGGAGTGTCCCACATCAATGTTACTCCCTCGTGGCAGAACGAGTGTCTGGAGACGTTTAACAGTCGCTTCCGAGAGAAATTCCAAGCCTATGATGAATGCACTACATTTGCCGAAGCTCGGGCGGTCTGTGAAGCTTTGTGTCAAACGTACACGTCGTCCGCACTGCACCTCGCGGCTTAACCGCAGCGAGTTTTGCTTCACAGTGCGAACATCATTGACCATTCCAAGCCTACATCACAGTAGACCAGTTTTGGGTCACTCCAGCTTTCTTACTGGCTATTTCTTGGGAGACGCAGCAATTCCGCTGCCTCTAGGCGAGAAACGTTCTACTTAGCATATTGCCTGAACCATTTCTGAAGTTGACCTTGCATCCCGGAAACAAGGATCGCGAGTCAACTCATTTTAGATCAGGCAAGGTACTAAGACCAACAACCGTGATGTGCGTTGGAAGTCGCTAAGCTGCAAAACTGTCTTAACGAAAAAGCCGCGCCGCTTAGCTACCAAACCCCGATCGACAGCAAGTTAACCTCTGCTTTGCGCAGCTAACTTTTACCGGATGACTTCGCGAGCGCATTGCGTTTCCAATTGACCCCAGAAATGAACTTTCTCGGCTGTTCATCGCCGAACTCTACCGCCGCTTTTGGAATGAATGCGACCTTGATCAAGTGTGTATCATTCGTTTACACGCAACCGAGCTGACCATTTGCAAGAGCAAAAAAAGTGGGGAGAGAATTGGATAGACCCTCTCCCCACTCAATTCAATGAGCCTCAACTCATTGCCTCGCTATCGTGCCACTTTATCACTGAATGTGCAGTTGCATGCCTACTCCGGGCGAACCAAACGCGTCGATGTTGACCATTTCGGTAAAGAACAAGAAGTCATCGATACCGATCTCGAATGCGCCAATCCGTGTGCTAGAGATCGTCGAGATACTTGCTCCACTCGAATCTTCCAATGTCTCGGTAACATCAAGATTCACATTGAGATTGCTGTTGACCGAACTCGCCTGAAAATTAAGAGACGTACCGCTGCCATAGTCAAATACAAATATCTGGCTTGCAGCCAGAGCGATTGAATCCATGCCTTCACCGCGAACAGCATTCGCTTCCGCGTCAGCAAGAGGCGTTAAACCAGTCAACCCAAAACCACCTAACTCCTCGCCGTAGCTGGATTGAACCAGTAGTGCGGCCGCCAACATTCCAAGTATTGAATTTCTAAACATTGATGATGTTTCCTGTGTTTATTGTCAAACCGTTACTACAACAGTCTCTTACCAGCCATTTAGACTGAGATGCCGCTGATCCGTTGCCTCTAAACCAGATGCGTGATACCTGGCATATTGCTAAAACCCTGTCTCTTATACACATCTGACGCTGCCGA
>CAJXTM010000782.1 GCA_913061385.1 uncultured Rhodopirellula sp.
TACACGTAAGGAGTCGTCGGCAGCGTCAGATGTGTATAAGAGACAGGCTATGAACTGTCAATTGAACGCAAAAACTATCGTTTTTACCATCTGCACACTTCTGACTTTTTCGTCAGATGCCTCTGCTCAGGAGGGCTGTTGCTTTGAGCCCACCTACCGATTGCAAAGCGAAACGGTCATGCAACCTCAAACCGTGCAAAAGTACCGTCTGTCCTACGAGACAGAATACGTGCCCCAAGAAGTCACCAGCTACCGGCCAGTTCTGAAAACGAGAACCGAACAGCGGGAGTACAAGGTGGCCAAACCGATCGTGGAAACGAGCTATCGCGAGGAGCGTTACACAGCCTGGAAATCCGTGACTGAAACTAATTATCGAGACGAAACCGTTACGCAAACCAAATACGTCACGGAAACGGCAGAGCGAGAAGAGCAGTATACGACTTACAAGCCTGTGGTTGAGACGTCCTACCAAGAGCAGCAATACGCAGTTCAGAGGCCGGTGGTGGAAACACAGTACCAGACTCAGAGGTATACGGTTCAACGACCTGTAGTTCAGACCCAGTACCAGACCCAACAATACACGTCGATGCGTCCGGTAACGACAATGCAAACACAAACCGTTGATCAAGGTGGATATGTCGCACAACAGGTCATAAACCCCGGCCAGACCTCGTACTCGCTGAACTACGCACGTGATGCCCTTGGCAATAACAGTGGCCTGATCTGGGCACCTCAGACGACCCCCGCGACCGTGCAAACCCAGTACAGCTATCGTCCGAATCTGGTCACTCAGCAGGTTGCCAAAACCAGCTATGTGCCTCAGGTACAGCAGGTCCAAGTTCCGGTGCAAGTCCAGACCATGCAGTCAGAAGTCGTTTCGCAGCAAGTGCCGATTCAGGTTCAACGTATGCAGACGCAGATGGTAACTCAAAAAGTTCCCATTCAGACAACACGCATGGTTGCGACAACCGAAGTACGCAAAGTGCCATATACGGTGCAACGGCCGATCACCGAAACCATCACCCGAAAAGTGCCCGTTCAACAACAGCGATGGGTTAGTGAGGAACGTGTTCGCAAAGTTCCCGTACAGACAACGCGTACTGTTTACGAAACGCGAAAGGAACCTATCGAAGTGAAGTATTACGAGCAGGAAGCATTCACACGAACCGTGATGAAGCCTGTCACACGTCAAAAGTACGTTCCCTACACAGAAACTGTCATGGTACCGAAACAGGTTGTGCAACGTGTCCCTCTGTCTTACACCGATCCGTTTGGGGCCGCAGTGGTCAGCGGTTACTCATCATTTTCGAATCCAGCGACGCCAGCAGGAATCCCTGCTGCAGTAACCCCCAAGAGTGGTGCCGCATTCCTGGGCAACTCAATTCTTCAACCAAACCCCACAGTTGCACCGGAAGCAAACAGTACGCCTAAAACGCGAATGCAAAAGATCGAGATGACCGAGTCAACGAGTGACTCGGATTCAAATGGCGATACAACAGAACAGAAAGCCGAAATCGATATTAAGGAAGAACTGCTTCCGCCGGCACAGAATTCAGAGGACGTTGACTCCCAGAACAACAGTACCCAAAAGGGTTCGGCCGAGGGCAGTAAAGCCGACTGGAAGATCCACTGGAATCCGCTGCTGACCCGGGAAGCGTGATGTTCGCCGTTGCTGACTCAGATCGCCAATCAGTCGCATACACGCCAGTTTGAACTACTGACTGGCAGCACAGTCGCGGACAATTCCCTAAAAAGTGGATCGCGATCCATTCTATGTCGTCGGACGCGTCATCGGTCTGGTCGAGTAGCTAACCCCGTGCCCAATCTGTGCTTGCTGTAATGTTGGTTGCCACCTTCGTCGCCTATCAACACGCCAGCACTTCTCTAACGCTGAAACAAAGCGGTTTTGACCAAACGCCAAAAGAACAGCATGAATGCCATCAGGCCCAACATGGCGATGCAAATCCAAAGCAAAGTCGAGCCAAACACCAAAAGATTTGCTCGAAGCCAATCCTGATAAACGCTGTCCCACAAGACAATGGTTAACATCGTCCCTGCGCACAGATAAGGTCCGTAGGGTGTTTGTGTATCGCGGGTAATGACATAGCGAACCAGGACGATCGCGATGGCAGCGAAAGGCGATAAGAAAAAGGCGATCATGACTGCCTGCCATCCAACAAAGGCGCCGATCATCGCCATCAATGTCACGTCACCGAACCCCATGGCCTCAATGCGCAAGGCCCATGTTGCGACGATTCGAATCGACCAAATCGCACCACCTCCAGCAGCCAGCCCCACGAAAGCAGTGAATAGCCCAAGCCAATGATGCTCACCCATTGCCCAAACTGCAGTCGTGGCTCCGCAGCCAACCGCCCATAGTCCGACTAGAAATTTCCAGAAGGGATGATGAAAAAGTCCGTTCGAAAAATGCTTGACAGCACGTTTGAAACCGCGGCGGCGCAAGATTACGCCGCTCCAGCGTCGATCGCATAGTGCAAAACACCAAGTAGTCCAAATCCCCAATCCCCAAATCAGACCCCGCTTGCCAAACCAGCTTTGGTCGCCGCTGAACCACGGCGCATCAAAAGTCGTAGAGCGATAAATGACAACCTCGCCGTTCTGAACGAAGCTGATTGTTGGCATGAATGAGAGTGTATCTTGGATATTATCGACCTCCGTTATCAAAGTGGTCGCCAGCATCAGCCCCACCAAAGTACCTGGAATCGTAATCATGTCAGGAATAATGCGTTCATCAAAATCGATGAAAGTCGCTGCAACCATGAGTACGAAGAGAATCCCATGCACAAGAAACAATGAATTTGCATAGGGTTCGAACGCCGCCAGTAACTGACCTTGTCGCATCTCGGCTGGCAACAGTTCACCACTCTGTGTTTCAAATTGAAACAGCCACACGAGCGATCCTGCCACGCCCAACTCAATCAGAAGTGGCCGAATCCAAAAGCAGGAACCGTGCCATTCTGATTCACGACGAAGAAAGCACCAACCGACAACTGGCAGCCGATCCCAAAAGGTGCGAGGACTGGCGCCCTCGGGGCGGGGTCCCCACGGAGAGATGGGCCGCGGATTAAAATACGCAAACCGATATATCATCTGTCTCTTATACACATCTGACGCTGCCGACGACTCCTTACGTGTAGA
>CAJXTM010000783.1 GCA_913061385.1 uncultured Rhodopirellula sp.
GAGATCAGCCTCGGTCTCGTGGGCTCGGAGATGTGTATAAGAGACAGCTTCTAGCCAGTGATGTATTTCCGCTTCAGAAAACCGCCATTGGCCACCCACGCGACGACCAGGCAAACGGCCACGCACGGCCATTTTCTTGACCTGTTCAGGAGTCAAATGTAGATATTCAGCCAATTTGGGAACGTCAAGATCTTCCATCAGGCGAACAGGTGAGCGAGTAATTGAAGGCCAAACAGCCCGCTAAGGGGCCCGATTTGATAGCTAGATGTTCACAACTACCCATTGCAGGCACCGGCGAAACTCCCCCACCCCAAGGACCAAGATCTATTCATCTTGACCAGAGCCGCATCGGGAGAGTAACCACAGCATAGACGAGTTTTCAGAATCCGATACCTCGTCACGAATTGTCTCTCAGGATCGCGAAATGGCATCGGCTTCAAAACTCTACCCAACTCACCTGCTTCAGCTATCGGCGTGTGCCATCGGTTTAGCGGCGAGCTTGCAGGCGTCTCCGGCGTTCGCAATGCAATTTTCCGCCCCCAGCGGTGGAAACGGCTTCTCCAATCAACCAGGCTCACCCGTTGATGCGCCGCAAACTAATTTAACACCGATCGCTGCGCCCCCAACGGCTTACCAAGCTCCGGCAGGCTACGGCAGTTTTGACCCGTACGCGACATCGAACCCTAGTGCTGCAACAACTCCCATTCCAGGCGTCACCAATAGTCTGGGCCCTGGAGTAACCACAATCGGTCCACCAAGTGCACCGGCGATGGGCGGATCTTCGCTCGCGCCGCCCGGAAGCTTATTTGGACAATTTTTTTCAAAACCCGCATCTCAACCATTGCCGGGATATGGACCAACGTCGTCACCCTCGATCTACGGCACCACAGCATACGGGGCACCGGGAGTGGGCGGTGCCGCCCCGGTGGGTTACCCCAGTTCTGCGTACCCAGCATCCACTCCAAGCTCGCTCTTCCCGCAAGGCTTTGGCAATTTCCAGTACGATGCCATGATGCAAAATCCGGCTGATGGTTACAGCGCCTACAGCCTCCTTCAGGGTCCACGTTTTCGCTACACCTTTGTTGGCGAAGGCAGCAAGCCAGATATGCTAGGCATGAATGACTTTGACACCTCTGTCGTCTTTGCATTTCCAAACTTTCTATTTTTAAGGCAACCTCTATACATCGTTCCCTCGTTTTCCCTGCATCTTTGGAGCGGACCTCAGACGATTGAGCCAGGGGGCTCTGACCTTCCCTCAAAAGCCTACAGCGCCTTTCTTGACGTCGGCTGGGAATCTGACCCAAGCCAGATGTATGGCACTGAGTTCGGCCTACGATTCGGAGGATTTTCTGAGTTTGGTGTTTGGAACAGCCGCAGCTTTCGAGTGATGGGTAAGGCGTTGGCAAATTTTCGCCTGACGCCCACGACCGTAATGAAGGGAGGCATTTACTACGTGAATCGAGTGGATATCAAACTGGTTCCTGCGTTTGGATTCCAATGCCAACCAAATCCACAGACGAGACTCGACTTATATTTCCCACAACCTCGTTTTTCCCGCTATTGCCGTACCGTGGGAACACGTGACGTGTGGTGGTACTTGAGTGGTGATTATGGCGGCGGCTCATGGACAATCAAAAGAACCGCTGCCAACTACGCCGGAGACGAAGAAAGCATTGCCATTGACGATCTTCGAGCCGTGATGGGGCTCGAGTGGGGAAAATCAGAAACTCTCAAACTGGGACGCCGAGCCGCTTTCGCAGAAATCGGGTATGTGTTTAACCGCAAAGTGAAATACCGATCTAATCCTCAAGACAACTTTGACCCCAAAGACAGTTTCATGTTCAGGGTTGGTCTTGGCTACTAGCCGCTAGATGCAATTCAACAAATACACGAATGGACCAGACGTTCCTCGCAAACAAACGCAAATCGCACTCAGCGTCAGTCCTTACTAGCCGCCGCTAGTAATGCGGCGGTTTCTCGTCCAGCGGATCGAACCCGGGCTCTTGGCTTTCTTTGAGTTCTTTGCATTGTGTCTGCAACTGGTGGCACCGACGCTCGATGAGGTCAATTCGCCCCGACTGCTCTGTAACGACTTCATTCAACTGCTCATAAAGACGCTGTACATGAGCCAGTTGAATCTCCAGTTCGGTGATGCGATCGTTGGGATCTTTGGTCATCAGCTTTTGATGTCCGTGAATGAGCGTAGGTCGTAAGGGATACCGACATAGTCAAGCACACGACACAATCCACGCAGGGCAACGCCGAACCCATCCGGTCCGCTGAATCCACCAAACTGACCTCCACCCTTGACGTGTGGCTCGAGATCCAGAAAGACGCCGTCCGCGCCGCGGGCAGCCATCCGTGTCTCGAGTTCAGGGAGGAAATCCTTCATATCTCGCAGGATGGCCTCGTGACCACTGTCCCCTACATCTGCGGGCACAAAGTTATTCAAGCTGGCTTCATCGACGTGCTCGATCCTTCCGGTGGGTGACGGCTCATGATAGTCCTTGATGTGCAGCCAACCCAAGCTTGGTTTCATGGCAAGATACTGGGCATACGTCTCGTCAGCAGTGAAACCCTGAGTCACGATGTTGGCAGCATCGAAAATCGTCAACATGGCAGGATGATTGACTTGCTCGGCAATTGCCTTGAGCAGATCACCAGTCTGCCCGACAAGATTTGCTTCGACTTCGAGTCCGAACGTCAGCCCTCGTTGATCACAAGCAGCAGCGATCTGCCCAAGCTGGTCGCTGACCTGATTGACATGATCGAGCGCGTCAGTGCCCTTGGGGTGATAAAAGGCAAAGCCACGAATCAACTTTGCTCCGAATGCCTCTGCTCGATCGCACGCAATTGCGACATCTTCCTTCAGGTACTGCTCGAAAGGGATATATTTATTCGCCGTTCCATCGTCCACATCCTGCAGCTTTACCTTACCAATGGGTGATCCGATGCTGCTGACCTTCAGCCCGTAGTCCCCCTGCATCTTCACCAAGTGCTGAATTTCGGGGTCAGACAACTGCATCACATTCTTGATTCCCTCCCCTGCATCGACAAAGCGGATGGAATAGTATTTCAATCCTAGTGCAGCAAAGGCAGAATACTGCTGCACCTGTCTCTTATACACATCTGACGCTGCCGACGACTCCTTACGTGTA
>CAJXTM010000784.1 GCA_913061385.1 uncultured Rhodopirellula sp.
GTGGGCTCGGAGATGTGTATAAGAGACAGGTAATCTTGTCCTTTAAAAACATCGTAACTTGCTGGATCCGCT
Source organism: uncultured Rhodopirellula sp. (assembly GCA_913061385.1). GTDB lineage: Bacteria > Planctomycetota > Planctomycetia > Pirellulales > Pirellulaceae > Rubripirellula. The sequence continues at coordinate 73 of CAJXTM010000784.1, forward strand.
TTATCAGCGTCTTTGGCAAGTGAAGCATGGCCAGGTACCGGCGGGTTGTTATTGAGCACGACGTGTTGATCATCATCCCCCAGGTAAGAGGGATAATAACTGTGAGCATGAGCCTGACAGTTGTATCCGAAAAACCGGTCGACTCCTTGACGTAGAGGAGCCCCGGTGGACTCAGGACCACCAAGCCCCCACTTCCCGAATGCCCCAGTCACGTAACCCTGCTGCCGCATCAATTCCGCCAGCGTAATCTCATCAGCTGGAATTTCCTGTTGGCCTTCCGGTGGTGTCGATTTATTGGCTCTTACAAATGCGTGTCCCGGATGCTTTCCCGTCATCAAGACACATCTTGAAGGAGCGCACACCGCGTTGCCGCTGTAGTGCTGCGTCAGTCGCATTCCCTGTTTTGCCAACGCATCAAGATTCGGAGTGCGGATCAATTCCTGTCCGTAACTGCCAAGTTCGCGATAACCAAGATCATCAGCGAGAATGAACACCACGTTGGGTTTGTTTTGATCAGCGGCAGAAACCTTCAACGAGGAATCGAGTAGCGGACAAAGACAAAAAAGCAGGAGAAAGATTTGAATGCGTAGCATGCTCAACATCAACAAATTAGAGGATTAAGGAGACGGAACTCGGATTGATCGCCTGGCAGATTATGCAAGTTCCGAGCCGGCAGAACCACAGGATACGATGGACTCAGTTTCGGCAGTTGCCTTCGAGATCCGCAGGTTGCTTTAGCCTCAGCCAAGCACCGACATGAACCATGAGGCAGCGAACCAAAAGGCGGAAACAAGTGCGGCTGCCGAAAAACAGACACATCTTTCAGCGACGGCATCCGCGTTTGAGACGCAATCTAACAGAGAAACGAGTCTTTCTGACGACCGGCAAACTTCTCGGACCGCGAAAGCTACCGAACCCCACCTCTTTATCCTACCGCGCCAGAACGCACAGAACGCTCCCCCGTCGGGACCAATCTGATTCCACAGAGACGCTCAATTTTGTCGTTTTTTCGAGACAAACAGTGCAAAAAAACCGCAGATTGCGGGAACATTGTAGACTTAATTCCGTCCAAATTCTGCACGCTTCTGCACGTTCCGCGATGCTCACAGCAGCAGAGAAACTAAACCCACGTACCAGTCATGGGCCTTTTCCAAGTGCCACCCGGACTGTCACTGACTTGATTTGAACTATGCCAAGACGCCACCGTCCCCAACGAACCCATCGTGAGCGACTGCAACGCAATCGGCATCTGGCCGCAGCGAGAACGTCGCGGAAGCGGCTGCTACGAGCGGAACAACTGGAAGACCGCAGGCTCTTAGCTGTTTCCTTTGAGCTGAATTTCCTTGGGGGAAACTCAGTCGGATTCAACGATCCCGTACTCGGCGGTGAATACCAGGCTGCGATGGCATCCGCGGTCAGTCGCATCGGGAACGAAATTCTGCACGATGCCACCATCGAACTGGACGTCAGTTCCAAACCGTTCGATGGCACAAGCATTGGTTCGGCCACATCTGCCGTCGGGCCTGCCGTCCCGGGAGGTGGCTTTGTGCACCGAGTCGTGCCCTCGAAAATCATTGGCGAGGGGGATCTTAACGGTTCAGCTGTTGATGGCAGCATGGAGCTATTCTTCTTCAATAACAATGATCCTTTCACTTACGTCACCGACCCTTCAGAAGCCGACGGTACTGGTGAGATTGATTTCCAAGCAGTCATCCGGCATGAACTGGTACACATGCTGGGCTTCACTAGCAACTCACGCAGCAACGGATCAGATGATTCTGGCGACGGAATCATCACCCCCGGTACATGGGCGCCATATGACCGATTCGTATCAGATCTCAATGGCAACCGTTTCATCAATACTGATCCCAATTCGCCATTCGTCTATCAGATGGATGTGACACAATGGAACGCGCACAGCACAGGTGGTGCAGGTCCCAATGCTGGCCTGTTCTTTGATGGCCCCATCGCCACGGCCGTCTACGGCGGTCGCGTGCCGCTTTATTCTCCGGCAAATTTCTCTCTGTCTTCCAGTGTTTCGCACCTCGATAGCGAAAACTACCCCAGCGGCGATTATCAATTCTCGCCTCGCACGCACCTGATGTGTCATGCGACTGTCACTGGAGGATCACCACAAGAACTGACACTGATGGAGAAAGCAATACTTGCGGATACCGGAATGATGCTGCGGGAGGACGTGCCACCAACAATCACGGCACCCCGTGGTATCTCTGTCGAAGCCAACACCACCAATGGCTTTACCGGTACGAACCAAGCCATTCTGGACTTTTTGACCGAAGCCACAGCTGAGGACATTTTCGACCCGAATCCCACTTTAGAAAATGATAAACCTGAAACGCTTTCGCTAGGCGAAAATGTCATCACTTTCACTGCCACGGATCTCTCCGGCAACACAGCGCAAACATCAGCAAAAATCACAATCACGGACACGACGTCTCCGACGTTCAGCTTGGCTCCGGCGTTATCGATTCATGCCAACACACCACTGGGTGCAAACCTGAAGCATCCAGATCTTGTTAATCTGATTCTGGCAAACGCAACTGACGTTGCAGATGATTCACTGACCGTCACTGCAGATATCGATTTCTTTCCACTCGGTGCCACCACGGTACTATTCATCGTGACGGATGACTCTGGCAATTCATCCCAGGCATCAACCACACTGACAGTAACTGACAACAGCTTGGTCATCACGACACTCGATGATGAACTCGATGCCGACCCCGGTGCTTCCCCCGGCGACCTCAGCCTTCGCGAAGCAATTCAACTTGCGAACCAGAACCCGGATTACACGCTGCTTCAATTCAACAGTAGCTTAGATGGTACCATCGCAATCGATGCCATTCTGGGTTCGTTGCAAATCACCGAGTCGATTGGAATTTACGGGCAGGGCGTTAACAGCACTGTGATTGATGCACAAGGCAATATTCGCGTCGTGGACGTCACCGGTACCGGGATCGATGTTGCACTGGACAGCTTAACGATCAGCGGAGGTGATACTCAGGACGCGAGCGAAGGTGGGGCTGTCTCTTATACACATCTCCGAGCCCACGAGACCGAGGCTG